>CAZLMF010000017.1:23384-25854 GCA_964560565.1 uncultured Oscillospiraceae bacterium | reverse complement strand
TACCGCTCTTATGAAAGCAGGCTTTGAAACATTGGTTGAGGCTGGATATGACCCCGAGAATGCTTACTTTGAGTGCATCCATGAGATGAAGCTTATCGTTGATTTGATTTATCAAGGTGGATTTGACTATATGCGTTATTCCATTTCAGATACCGCTGAATACGGCGATTATGAAACAGGCAAGCGCATTGTTACAGACGATACCAAGAAGGAAATGAAGAAGATTCTTACCGAAATTCAAGATGGCACCTTTGCACGCAACTGGATTAACGAAAATAAGGTTGGCAGACCTCACTTTAGCGCTTGCCGCCGTATTGAATCCGAGCACGAGCTTGAAAGAGTCGGCAAGGAGCTTCGCAAGATGTACAGCTGGAACGACGAGAAATAAATTGCAATATTTATAATAAAAAAGGGTAACTTTCGTTACCCTTTTTTGCGTATAGACATATTTACCGTTAAAGCTCTATTGCCGCCTCAAAGCAGCGTTTGCCGCCAATTGAACCATAGAATAAGCAGCTTTTTTCGCCCTGTAAATTCTTTTCGTCTTTGTCGTCTTTGCTTAGCTGATAGTAAATATCAATCTTATCGCCTAGTACCGCCTCGTGAATGAAGTTTACCCTGAGCCCCTTTGCTCCCATGCAGTCCTTTTCCATTGCTTTTATTACCTCTATCGGCGCAAAGTCGCATATAATATCGCCGTAAACAGCATTATAGCAATGCCCGTTTGCGTCAATGTCCGAGTAGTAAATCTGCCTTTGCCCTGCATAAATAGGGTTGTCCAGCTCAATTTTTGTGGGCATTGTTGCATTAAGGGGATACCATTCATCAAGAGTAAAACTGAACTTGTACTCCTTAGGGCGCAAAATCTGCCTTGTCTGGGGGTTTACAAGTACCCAGCAGGAAATGCCGTCCAAAAGCTTTTCACCCTTGTCATCTTGTATTTCATAGCCACGCAAAAACTGCGCTCCCTTTATGCTATGCTCCCAAGTAAGCTCTGTTATCTCATCTAACTCACGAGGTAGCCTGTTTATTCTAACTGCAATTCTTGTTAGTAGGAATACCATCCCTGCATCCCAAAGCTTTTGGTGGGGGATTCCTCTGTCGGTTAAATCGTGCCCTGCAAGCTCCCCTGATAGCCGCAAAATCGCCGATAGCTTCATGTTCTTGTTGCGGTCGCAGTCAGAGAATAGCAGCTCTCTTCTATGGGCAAAACGATTTTCTTCCCTGAAAACATCCATTATACTGTTATCCTATCAGTTCCCATGTAAGGGATTAGCACCTCTGGGATAGTAACTGAACCGTCTGCGTTTTGGAAGTTTTCAAGTATTGCTGCAACAGTCCTGCCGACTGCGACACCTGAACCGTTAAGGGTATGCACAAAGCGTGCCTTATCCTGAGCGCTATCCTTAAAGCGAATTCCTGCACGCCTTGCTTGGAAGTCCTCAAAGTTTGAACAGCTTGATATCTCCACGTAGCGCCCGTAGGAGGGCATATAAACCTCAATATCGTAGGTTTTTGCGCTTGAAAAGCCGATGTCTCCGCTGCAAAGCGTAACCACACGATAGGGAAGTCCCAGCAGCTGCAATACTCTCTCCGCATCCAAAGTAAGCTTCTCTAGCTCCTCGTAAGAGTTGTCCGGATGTGCAAACTTCACAAGCTCAACCTTATTGAACTGGTGCTGACGGATTAGCCCCCTTGTGTCCCTGCCTGCACTGCCTGCCTCCGCCCTAAAGCAAGCGGAATATGCGCAGTATTTGATAGGAAGCTTTGCGCCGCTTAGTATTTCATCCCTGTGCATATTTGTAACAGGCACCTCAGCGGTAGGAATAAGGAAGTAGTCGGTGTTTGCAATCTTAAATGCGTCCTCCTCAAACTTCGGAAGCTGCCCTGTGCCTGTCATTGAAGCACGATTTACCATGTAGGGAGGGAATATTTCGGTATAGCCATACTGAGTATGGGTATTTAGAAAGAAGCTATATATGGAGCGCTCAAGCCTTGCCCCTAATCCTTTATAAAAGTGAAAGCGTGCGCCTGTTACCTTTGCGGCAGTTTCGGGATCTAATATTCCAAGCTGTGCGCCAATATCCCAGTGGGCTTGTGGCTCGAAGTCGAACTTTGTGGGCTCGCCATATTTGCGCACCTCAACATTGTCTGCATCGGACTTGCCAATCGGAATGCTTTCGTTTGGCAGGTTGGGTAGCAGTAGCAAAAGCTCTTGCTGGCGGGCTTCATGAGCAGATAGCTTGCCCTCAATCTGCTTTACTTGCTCTGATAGCTCCTTCATTTGCGCCATTAAGGTGTCGGTACTTCCGCCTTCTTTCTTAATGCGGGGAATATCCTTGCTGGCTTTGTTTTGTTGGGCACGCAGCTCGTCTACTTTTGCATTTAGCTCACGCCTTAAAACGTCAACCTCCACAATCTCATCTATTGACGCCGCAAAGTCGCCGTTTCTTGTTGCAAGTCGGCGTTT
>CAZLMF010000017.1:0-23284 GCA_964560565.1 uncultured Oscillospiraceae bacterium | reverse complement strand
GAAAGCTCCATTTCCTTGTAGTAGCTGTCCTTCTTAACCTCGGGCTTTGCCTTTTTGTCCGCTTTATCCTTTGCGGCGGTGCTAACAAGCTTTTCTAGCGCTCGCACTGTAAGCTCGCCCTTTGCGCTGAGCTTTGCAAGCTCTTGCTGTGAAGTTTTATCCTCTACTGATAGCAGTATTTTTGCATGCCCTACGGATATTGCTCCCTCACGAACAAGCTTTCTTATATCCTCCGGCAGTCCTAATAGCCTAAGAGCGTTTGCTACTGCCGAACGGGATCTGCCGACTATCTTTGATACTGCCTCCTGTGTCATACCGTGAGAGTCCATAAGCTCCCTAAATCCTAACGATTCCTCAATGGGGTTTAGGTTCTCACGCTGTAAATTCTCAATCAGCGCAAGCTGCATAGTCTGCTTGTCGTCAAGCTCTTTAACTATAACAGGAACTTCCTCTAGCCCTAAAAGCTTGCTTGCTCGCCATCTACGCTCACCTGCGACAATTTGGTAACCTCCGCCTGAAAGCGGTCTTACCACAAGGGGCTGTAAAATTCCATGCTCTTTTATCGTTTCCGCTAAAGCCGCAAGGCTTTCCGTGTCAAAGTCACGCCTTGGTTGGGACTTATTCGGCTCGATTTGACTAATTCTCATAAGCTGAGAGGAGTTCATATCCCCTGTGGAGTTATCGTCAAAAAGCGCCTCAAGCCCTTTTCCTAAGCCTCCTCGCTTCGCCATTATGCTCTACCCCCTTTTGTTTTTGATTTTTTTAATTGCTTCTCTCTTTCAAGTATTTCCAGCGCAAGTGCCATATATGCCTCTGCGCCCTTTGATACTCTGTCATAGTATATAATAGGCTCGCCATAGCTTGGCGCCTCAGATAAGCGAATATTCCTCGGTATAACGGTATTAAACGCCTTGTTGCCTAAATGTCTTTTAACTTCACTTACCACCTGACCTGTCACATTCAGCCTTTGGTCGTACATGGTAAAGAGTATCCCCGACACGTCAATATCAGCATTATAGCGCTGTTTGACTATTTTCACCGTTTCAATAAGCTGTGTAAGCCCCTCCAAAGAGTAGAACTCACACTGCATAGGAATAATTAAGCTATCCGCCGCCGCAAGGGAGTTAAGCGTAATAAGCCCCAGTGAAGGAGGGCAGTCAATAAAGATATAGTCAAAATCGCCTTTAACAGACGCAAGCGCTTTTTTAAGCATAAGAGCACGGTTTTCCAAGTCAACCATTTCAAGCTCTGCACCAGCTAAATCGGTATTAGCAGGCAAAATATACACATCATCGAAACGTGTCTTGACAATGGCATCCTGCGCTCTGCGCTCACCCATTAGAATGTTGTAGCTTGTGGCATTCAACCCACGCTTATTGACTCCGTAACCGCTAGTAGTGTTGCCCTGTTGGTCCATATCAACCACTAAAACTCGCATTCCAAGCTTGCCAAAGGCCGCCGAAAGGCTGACGGTTGTGGTAGTTTTACCTACTCCGCCCTTTTGGTTTGCAATTGCAAATATTTTCCCCAACGGATTTCCCCCTATCATTTTAACTGCCCTATTTAAAAGAAAATAGTCTTAAAATCAAAGATTTTAAGACTATTATAACACACTCTATTGCATTGTTAAAGGGGTAAGTCGAAAAATGTTCCATGTGGAACATTTGCAAAACGGTAGTTTTACTTCTTTAGCGGTATTTTCACTGTATACTCTATGTAGTCTTCATTTTGAGTCTTATGTGACTTTGCCATTATTCCAGCGGCTTGCATATGCTCCACCGCTCGGTTTATGGTGTTTACAAACATTCTTACATCACTTATCACCATTACACGCTTTGCTCTTGGGGGAATATCCATCTGTGTTAGAGTCTGCTCGACAAGCTGTTCAGTTTGACAAACATTAAGTGCGCTTTTATGCACCTTCTCGATTACCTCTAAGCGGTATGCTTCCTCGGGTATTCTAAGCAGCGCCCTTGCATGGCGCTCAGTCATGCCGTATTCCATCAGCAGCTTTTTTTCAAGCTCCGTAAGCCTTAATAACCGCAGCTTATTTGCAATAGTCGATTGAGCTTTTCCAAGCTTAATTGCCGCATCTTCCTGTGTCATGCCATAAAAGTCAATCAATCGGTCAATTGCATAAGCCTCATCAAAGTAGCTTAAATCCTGCCTTTGAATGTTCTCTATTAAGGCAAGCACAGCGGAATTACGCGCTGTGGTGTCCATCACTATACAAGGAACATATTCAAGGCTTGCAAATTTTGCAGCTCGCAGTCTGCGCTCGCCTGATATAAGCTCGAACTTCCCGTCAGCAAGTCGGCGTACTGTCAACGGCTGTAAAACTCCGTTTTGCCTTATGCTTGCCGCAAGCTCCAAAAGCTCCGCTTCTGCAAATTGTGTCCGTGGCTGATGAGGATTGGGTTGAATATCCTCCACTCCAACTTGTATCACTTTGTTCACGACCTTTTCCCGTCCTCCACTAAATCCTCCACTAAATATAGTTGCCAATCTAATCACCCTTTCTACATCTTGTACAACATACTATGCAACTTTATAATAACATCATTTGTCACTATTTTCCAATATTTTTTGTCGCCATAATCTGCTGTTATATATAGCGCTACAACAAAAAAGCCGCTTTACAGCGGCTTTTTTGCTATCTGAGCGGAGTTTCTAGGATACTTTGTCGGCGTATGCGATATCTTTTGGACAAGCACCAAAACTCTATCATTGTCTTGTGTGGGATTTTGAGCGTCGAGTTTTCCACAATTCCCTGCGGAAAGTGTGTAGTCGATAAGCTGTGCGCGCTCCCCACCAAGGAGTCTGCAAGCTTGACCGCTTGCCTTTACCTCATCGTAAACTGCTTTTCCTTTTAAGGCGAGTAGCTTTCCTCCAACTTTCACATAGGGGAGCAAATACTCAAAAAGCACAGGCAAGCCTGCCACCGCTCTTGCTATTGCAACGTCAAAGCTCTCACGAAGGGGCATATTTTCATCATTGTTGCACTCTTTCGTGCAACGTGCGCCGTCTTCTGCTCTACTATGGATACATTTTGCCTCAATGCCAAGATTTTCGCATAAATGCTCCAAAAACTTCACTCGTTTGCCTAAGCTGTCTAGGAGAGTAAGCTCAATATCGGGACGATAAAGCTTCATTACCACTCCTGGTAAGCCTGCCCCAGTGCCAACGTCTATGACCTTTGCGCCCTGTTCAAACTCAATTATCGTAAAGGGCAGTAGGCTGTCAAGGAAGTGCTTAACGCAAATATCATTAGGCTCGGTAATGGCTGTTAAATTCATTTTCTCGTTCCACTCCACTAAAAGGGTGGCATAGAGGTCGAGCTTTTCAACAAACTCATCTGTGCATTCTAATCCTGACTGTATAATTAGCTGCTTCATATACTCTTTGTTAATCATTTTGTGTTGAACTTCCCCTCCTTGGATTTTGTGCCGCAAGCCAAATTAGCAAAACTGAAATATCAGCAGGGGACACCCCTGATATACGGCTTGCTTGCCCTATGTTAAGAGGCGCAATGCGGTTTAGCTTCTCAACCGCTTCTATGCGCAAGCCTTTTATGGCGCAGTAGTCGAAATCTTTTGGCAAAGCCTTATTTTCAAGCCTACGCATTTCTTCTATCTGTATACTTTGCTTATTTATATACCCCTCGTATTTTATTGAAACCTCAACTTGGAACTTTACCTTTTCACTTAGCTCTGTTCTATCCTTATCAAAAGGGGCAAGCATATCATAAGTCACTTGCGGTCGGCGAATTAGCTCCGCCGCTTTTATCCCCGTTGATATGGGCGCAGTGCCAACCTCCGTCAAAAGCTCGTTTAGCGCCTTTGACGGCGCAATGTTAAGCTTCCATAAGCGTTTTAGCTCGCTTTCAAGCTGTGTTTTGCTTTCTATATAGCGGTCGTATCTTTCCTGGGAAATCAACCCTCGCTCATACCCAATAGGAGTAAGCCTTTCCTCGGCATTGTCCTGCCGCAAAGTAAGGCGGTATTCACTGCGTGAGGTCATCATGCGATATGGGTCGTTGCAGCCCTTAGTGACTAAATCGTCAACCAAAGTGCCGATATAAGAGCTTGCCCTGTCAAGGATTAAAGGCTCTTTTCCTGTAATCTGCGCTACGGCATTTATCCCTGCAAGCAACCCTTGCGCCGCCGCTTCCTCATAACCGCTTGAACCGTTGAACTGCCCTGCGCCGTAAAGCCCTCGTATTTTCATAAACTCTAAGGTGGGCAAAAGCTGTGTGGGGTCGGCACAATCGTATTCTATGGCATACCCAGTGCGCATAATGCTTACATTTTCTAAACCCTTAATGGTGCGCAAAAACTCAATTTGCACTTCTTCAGGCAAGCTGGAGGAAACCCCCTGTAAATATAACTCATTTGTATCCATTCCCATAGGCTCAATGAAAATCTGATGTCTTTCCTTATCGGCAAAGCGAACGACTTTGTCCTCAATAGAGGGGCAGTATCTAGGGCCTACACCCTCAATTCTACCCGAATACATAGGGGAGCGGAGGAGGTTCTTGCGTATTACCTCATGGGTATGCTCATTTGTATATGCAATGTAGCAATCCAGTTTGTTTTCAATTTCGCCCTTAGTATCGGCAGAAAAAGCAGGGGCAGGGTAGTCCCCAGGCTGTAATTCAAGCTCGGAGAAATCTATTGACCTACGATGCACTCTTGCAGGAGTGCCCGTCTTGAATCGGCGCATGGAAACCCCAAGCTCCATAAGGCTTTCCGTTAGCTTTGTGGCAGGCATAACATTATCCGGCCCACTTTCATAGGAAAGCTCCCCCACATGAATTCTACCCATAAGATATGTGCCTGTTGAGATTATCGCCGCCTTGCAAGGGATTTTCGCCCCTAGGGAGGTTTCAATGCCGCATACCCTATCGTCCTCGGTGAGGATTTTCACAACCTCCGCTTGCTTTATATCTATGTTTTCACAGTGTTCAAGCGCCATTTTCATATGCTGGTGGTAGCGCACCCTATCTATCTGCATTCGCAAGCTATGTACAGCTGGGCCTTTGCCCTTGTTTAGCGTTCTTGATTGCAAGCTTGTGGCATCGGCGGCACGCCCCATTTCGCCGCCTAAAGCGTCGATTTCATAGACCAATGTGCCCTTTGCAGTGCCGCCTATGGAGGGATTGCACGGCAGATTTGCAATGGTATCAAGGCTTAGAGTGAAAATCGCCACCTTGCATCCAAGCTTTGCGCTTGCAAGGGCGGCCTCGCAACCTGCGTGACCTGCGCCAATGACAACCACATCATAGCCGCTGTTTATATTTATCAAATTGCTCATGTAATTGCTCCTTGTATTCTACTTCCCAACGCAAAAGCGTGCGAAAACCTCATCCACCACAGCATCGGAAACCCTCTTTCCGCTAAGGGTAAGCAAAGGTTCAATCGCTCTATCTAGTGTAGCACCGACAGCATCAAGGGTAACCCCCTCCTGTACTGCTTTTGTGCATTCGTCAAGCCTTTCCAATGCCTCCAGCAAAGAGCCTCTTTGCCTTTGGCTGACTATGATTTCCCCGTCCTCCAGTATGTTTTCAAGCTTTAGGGTGGCTGTAATAGCTTCTGTAAGCTCCTCTATTCCTGTTCCGTTTGCGGCTGATATTTCTACTGTGCGTATAAATCTACTGCGAATAAACTCTTTGTCTATCCCTTGAGGCAGGTCGCACTTGTTTATTATAGCTATACAGGGCATTTCGTCGCCGCTTTCGGCTATACGCACTATAATGCTCATATCCTCGTTATTTAGCTCCTTTGAGCCGTCAAAAACAGCAATTATAAGCTGTGCGGATTCAATGCGCTCATAGGAGCGCTGTACACCTATTAGCTCAATTTCATTGTCAGTATCCCTTATTCCTGCTGTGTCACTTAGCTTTAGGGTTAAGTCGCCGAGTATTACCTGTTCCTGCACTATATCTCGGGTAGTGCCTGCGTGCTCGGTGACAATACTGCGCTCATAGCCTGTAAGAAGATTCATAAGGGTGGACTTGCCCACATTTGGCTTGCCTATAATGGCGGTGTCAATTCCACCTCTTAGAAGAGAGCCGCTTTCATAGGCGGATAATAGCTTTTTGACACCGCACCTTGCCTTTTCAATGGAGCATAGTAAGCCCTTAGAATCAACAGGAGCAATATCCTCATCAGGGTAGTCAAGCCATGCGGCAAGCTCCCCTGCAATTGAAACTAAATCGTTCGCCGCAAGCTCGATTTTCTGCGACAATGCGCCTTTGCGCATTGCCCTTGCGGAGCGGTGCAGCTGCTTGCCCTGAGCGGAGATAAGCTCCATAACCGATTCCGCTTGTGAAAGGTCAAGCTTGCCTCCTAAAAATGCGCGCTTTGTGAATTCCCCACGCTCTGCGCCCTTTGCGCCTGCGGATATAGCCGCCTGCAAAACACGCTCGGATATATATACCCCACCGTGGCAGGATATTTCGGCAATGTCTTCACCCGTATAGCTATGAGGCGACTTAAAAACAAGCATAACAGCGTCGTCGATTTCCCCGTCACTATCCATTACAACGCCGTATTTTGCAGTGTAGCCTGCCATGTCCTCCACGGCAGTTGCGTCAAAAGGGCGAAAGACTCTTGCGGCAACCGCAAGAGCCTTCTTCCCAGATATTCTAATTACCGAAATTCCGGCCTGCCCACGGCAAGTGGAAATCGCGGCTATTGTATCCATAATAGACTACCTTTCCTTATAGCTTGATTTTACCGTAAAGCTCCGCTGACTTTTCCTCCTCCACCACTGTGGGTGCAGGTGCAACGGGCCTTTTGTATTCCTTTTCAAAGCTTGTGGTGAAGCCATCACCCTTTGGCTTATTAAACTGAGGGCGCTTATTATCCTTGCTTGCATCCCTATTGCCTGGCTTGCTTCCCTTGTCAAAGCTGCGTGGCTTGCGGTTTAGTGAGCTTATTATAACCTTGCGGTTAGGATCCTCACCGGTGGAACGGGAGGCAACTCCCTCAATATTTGAAACTGCGGAGTGAATAATCCTGCGCTCATATGGGTTCATAGGCTCAAGCGCTGATGTGCGCCCTGTGCGTGCAACGGTTTTAGCAATCTTTGTAGCAAGCTCCTCTAGTGTTGTCTTGCGCTTGTCACGGTAGCCATTGCTGTCTACTGTAATGCGGTAGTAATCATCGCTACCCTTATTGCAAACTAAAGATGCAAGATATTGCAAGGCATCAAGGGTTTCACCCCTTCTGCCTATGATTACGCCCATGCCCTCGCCTTTAATGTCAAGCACTGCGCCGCCCTCAACTTCAGTTGGAACAATTTCCACAGGTATTTCAAGCTTTACTAGAACCTTTTCAAGGTACTGCATTGCAAGCTCGATTTTTGATGGCTCATACTCATACACAGCTTTGACTTTAGCTTCACCCTTTAAGCCGCCAAATAAGCCCTTTTTAGGCTCCTCCAACACCTCAATTTTGAGCTTGTCTAAACTTGCTCCAAGTTCCTGTGCAGCAAGCTGTATAGCCTCTTCAACAGTTTTAGCGGTGCAAATCGTTTCTAGTGTTTTCATATATCTACCTCCAAAGCAGGTTTCCCTGCGTATTTGCCATCAAATTGCTAGTAAATGCTATCGTAAATCTTCGTCCTTTACCTCTACATACTCCTCGCCGTATTTTTCAGCGTCACGGCGCCTTGCCTCCGCTAGCCTGCGGCGGTCAAGCTCCTTTTGAGAAAGCTTAGGCTTAGCAACCCCGTCATCATCCTTGACTTCAGTTGCTCCTGTTTCAATAGTATAGGGTTTTGTGCCGTTTTGTAAACGCTTTTTATCAACATCCCTTTGAGCCATTTCCTTAAGCTTTTCGGGTGTAAAAATCTTAGCAAGGAAGTAAACCTGTGCAAGTGAAAATAGGTTTGAAAATCCCCAGTAGAAACCAACACCTGCAGGAAGGTTAACAGCAAAGAAGAAAGACATCAAAGGCATTAGATAAATCATAGCCTTCATACCGCCTTGGATTTGAGCTTGGGCGGGGTTATTCTTAGCGTTAATCTTCTGGGTTAGAATTGAAGAAAGAATTGCGGTTACACCGGAGAATATTGGGATTATAAACAGCAGACTAATAGACCATGTAGGAATATCACCTAAGTTTAGTCCCAAGAAGTTTAAGTTGATTGTGCTTATTTTCTCAGCTATGGATGAGAAGGAGTCTATCTGCTGCGCTCCAAGCTCGTTAAACATATCAGGATTGTTCGTGAATATATTCATCGCCTTAATCTGGGCGTGATAGTCATTGCCGTTTATGGCGGTGAAGTTTGTAAGCGTTGCGCCAATTTCATTTGCAACGGATATAAGTGAATTTATTGTTTCTTTGCCAAAACGCCCAATATGGGTAAGAGGCTTGTAAACAACGTCGATAATACCAAATATTAAAGGCATTTGAATAAGTAGAGGTAGACAGCTTCCCATGGGGTTTACGCCCTCGGACTGGTAAAGCTTCATCATTTCCTCTTGATAGCGGTTTTTATCACTGCCGTACTTTTTCTTTAGCGCTTCAAGCTTAGGAGTAAAAAGGGCAGTCTTTGCAGTTTGCTTTTGCTGCCTAACTGCGAGAGGGAGCAATATAACCTTAGTAGCTAGGGTGAAAAAGATTAATGCCACACCATAGTTTTTAACCACACTGTATAAAGCCCACATTATCCAACCAAAGGGTATGCCGATAAATGAAAATAACGCTTGCATTTCTACCTCCAAGAGTGTTTTTTATTTAATCCTTGTTATTCTTTCTTCTAAAGAAGAACTCCTCAGGCACATAGTCAACCCCGCCAACATTATAGGGGTTGCAGCGCAAAATTCTCCTTATTGCAAGGTATCCGCCCTTTATTGCCCCAAATCGCTCAATAGCGGTCATTCCATAGGTGGAACAAGAGGGATAAAAACGGCAGCGTGCCCCAAACATGGGGGAAATGAGCTTTTTGTATATCCATATTATCGCCATGAAAACATACTTCATATACAAGCCCCCGTAATCCAATCCCAGCTTTTCTAGGATTTAGGTCATTTTCTTAACTATGTCTCTTTTTATTGCATTTATAACTGCTTGCGTTTTAACGGCACTTGTCCGCCCTCTTGCGACGAAAACAATGTCGTAGCCGATAGGGAAGAGCGCCTCACATTCGGCATATGCCTCTCTGATAATTCTCTTTGCACGGTTTCTTTTCACCGCACAGCCTATCTTTTTCGAAGTAGCAATACCTATTCGGTTGTAGCTCTGCTTATTTTGAAAAAAGTATGCCACCACCACTGGTGTAACTATGCTCTTGCCTCGCTTGTATGCACGCTGAAAGCCTTTATTATCCTTTAGAGAGGTGGAGAAAAGCATTTTAATAAGCCTCCGATAAATAGTAAAAACACCACTCGACCAAAACAGCAACTAATAGAAATAAAGACCACTCCAAGGTGGTCTTAACATTCATAGGCAGATTTTAGCCTAGTAGGTAAGTCTAGCGCGCCCTCTAGCACGTCTGCGAGCCAAAATCTTTCTACCACTCTTGGTTGCCATTCTCTTCATAAAACCATGTTCCTTTTTTCTATGAAGCTTTTTAGGCTGATAGGTTCTTTTCATTTGTATCCCCCTCTCGAATATTAACGGTTAAGAATAATTCAATGGTTTTGTTATCATAGCTTTTATACAGTAAATAATCTCTAATTACAATAAATTAAAAGCCTTCTATGCAATTATATATTATATATTAAGTTCTCTCGGTTTGTCAATACCAAAGATTTTAATTTTATTTTAAGCTATACTATATTATAATATAAATTCCTTGCTCAACTCTTGTTTATTTCAGTAAAATCTGATATAATTGAAGGTAGTATTTTATCGCCTTCATTGCTGTCTGTTAAGTGAAGGCTAATATAATAAAACGGGGCTTTTCCCCTGCTTTTTCAGGAACATTTTCCTGTCAGATATATTATAATCGCTGACAACACATTCGTCAAGCATGGTTTTCCCTCGCAAATTTCTTATTATTTTTGGAGGTTGTTTTTAGTATGGAATCGTTCGCTTCGGTGCTAAATTTAGTAAAGCAATATATTTCTAAGGAAATATCCGATGTCAATTATAAGTTATGGATTGCGCCCCTTGAACCTGTCCGCTATGAGGACGGGAACGTCTATCTGTTCATTAAGGACGATTTTCTCAAGATGGTGCTTGACAAGAACTACACAGACATTCTTACCCGCACCTTTTCTCAGGTAATGGGCGGAGATGTGCAAATACATATCCTCACCAAAGGGGATTTGAAACTCGATAACTTCCCCTATATGCCCGAGAGTCCCACTTCAGAGCTTGAGGATGATCCAGGTATGAAGCAGGAGCTTGAGCGTTACTTCCGTGGCGCTGAGTATGACTACACATTTCAAACTTTCATTGTGGGCAACTCCAATAACTTTGCCTACGCTGCTTGCAATGCAGTTGCAAAGCGCCAATCAGGCGCATATAATCCGCTGTTTATCTATGGCCCTTCGGGACTTGGGAAAACCCACCTTCTCATGGCAATAAGTAATGAAGTGAAAAAGAATTCCCCTAAGACCAATATCATCTATATAAACGGCGAGGGCTTTGCTAATGAGTTCATTACCGCCATTGGCAATGAAACTACCGACCTTTTCCATGATAAGTTTCGCAAGGCTGATATTCTGCTGGTGGACGATATTCAGTTTATCGCAGGTAAAGAGCGCACACAGGAGGAGTTTTTCTACACCTTTAACGAGCTGCACCAAGTCGGCAAGCAGATTGTTCTTACCTCAGATAGACCTCCTAAGGACATTAAAACCTTGGAGGACAGGCTTCGTACACGCTTTGAGTGGGGACTTTTGACTGATATTTCAACTCCTGACTTTGAAACACGTATTGCCATCATAAGGCGCAAGGCGGAGCTTTTGGAGCTTCAAATTCCAGATGATGTAGCGGAATACATTGCAAACCGCCTAAAGACCAATATACGCCAGCTAGAAGGCGCAGTCAAAAAGCTTAAAGCGCTAAAGCTTTTAGCAGGTACACCCCCATCTGTTGCAATGGCGCAAAACGTCATTAGCGATATATTAAATGACAACCAGCCAATCCCTGTTACAGTTGAGCGCATTATTACCGAAATTGCTCGTACCTACGGGGTTTCACCTACGGATATTCGCTCTAGCAAACGCTCTGCCCCTATTTCAACTGCTCGTCAAATATCAATCTATGTGGTTCGAGAGATTACGCAAATGTCCCTTTCGGCAATTGGGAAAGAGTTTGGCGGCCGTGACCATTCCACCATAGTATACGCAATCAGCCAAGTTGAAAAGCTTATGAAAAAGGATACAAAGGCAAAGGAAACCATTGAGGACATAATAAAAAACATCCGTGACAGCTAAATAATCAGTGGTAGTAAAAAGCTCTAAAGCCTTTATTTTACAGGGAAATATGCTGTGAAAACTGTTGGTTTCTATGTTGAAAAGGCTGTTAAATTTCTGTGAAATCAATATGAAAATTCTAATCACAAAGGCACATAATCAAGTTTTTATAGTTTCCACACTTTCCACAACTTTTTCAACATTTGATGTTTTTGAGTGGTTTTCAACGAGTTTTTAACTTTCAACTCAACAATTCTAAACACCCCCGTTGACAAAACTCCGAACTCCTAACATCTCAACAAGTTTCAAACATTGTTATAATATTTGCCTTTTTGTTTTCTTGGCTGTACAATCGCCTATTTCGGGGTTTTCAACTTTTCAGCACCCTCTACTACTATGACTAAAATTATATATTATTGTTTTAAAGAAAAACCTTCGTTTTATTAATGATATTCTATCTGCGAAAACTTTCACTGTTTAAAAGTAGCCTTCTTCCAGCGAGATGGCTGCTCATCAAATACCTTGCTGGAGAAATGAGTTTATTATGATATTTACTTGTGACAAGCTTTTACTTTCTCAAGCTGTTGTTAATGCTTCAAGAGCAGTTTCAGCTAAATCAAATTTACCGGCTTTAGAAGGAGTTTACTTGCGTCTTGAGGGAAATGAGATTTCCATCACAGGCTACGACTTGGAAGTGGGAATAATAACCTCAGCGTCTGTTTACGGAGAGGAAGATGGCGGCGTAATCCTCAATGCACGATTGCTCGGAGATATTCTTCGCAAGCTCCCAAATGAGGAGATTAGTATAAGTGTAAATGAAAAGCTTATGACTACAATCTGTTGCGGTAAAATAGAATACAATATTGTTGGAATGCCCACAGATGAATATCCCTCACTACCTGATATAAATGAAAATACTGCTTTTACCATGCCTCAGTCTATGCTAAAAAGCATGATTAGCCAAACTATTTTCGCAGTCGCCACCGATGAAATTCGTGCAATTCTAACAGGTGTGCTGTTTAATAAAACTACCGATGTTCTCACTTTAACAGGACTTGACGGTCATAGGCTTGCAATTCGTGAGGAAAGTATCCCTTCCGATGAAAGCTTTAACTTTGTTGTTCCATCAAAATCATTAGGTGAAGTGGCAAAGCTTCTTAATGATGAGGACGATAAAACTGTGCTTATAAGTGTAGGCAGAAAGCATATAATCTTTGACATTTCAGGCACTAGAGTTATTTCAAGGCTTTTAGAGGGCGAATTTTTGGACTATACAGACAGCATTGTCAAAGGCTCATCTACTGAAGTTATTATTAAAACTCGTGAGTTTATTGAAAGTTTAGAGCGTGCCTCGCTGCTTATAAATGAAAGCAACCGCAGCCCTGTTCGCTGCAAATTTACTGATAAAAACATAAACCTTTCCTGTATAACTGCAATTGGTAAGGTCCATGATGAATTTGAGGTACTAATAAAGGGCGATGAGCTTGAAATTGGCTTTAACAACAAGTATTTGCTAGATGCACTTAAAGCAACAGAATCGGATGAAGTAAAGCTGCTTTTATTAGGGCCGCTATCCCCGATGAAAATAGTGCCATTAGAGGGTAATGACTATTTATTCCTTGTGCTGCCCATGAGATTGAAAGCAGACTAAGACATATTAAAAATCTGATAGTAGAAAGAAGAAGAAATGCAGATTATAAGAGTGAATTTAACTACCGAATATATCAAACTTGATCAGTTGCTGAAGTTTTCAGGAGTGACGGACACAGGAGGCAACGCAAAGTTTTTAGTTGAAAGCGGCGAATGTTCGGTTAATGGCGTTAAATGTCTCCAAAGAGGCAAGAAAATCCGAGTTGGGGATATTGTAAATGTAGAAGATAAAGAAATACATATTGTAGAATAGAGAGGATAATATACAAGGAGTTGCTATTAAATGATTACGTTATGTATTTTAATTGAGGATTATTACTTTGAGGATAAATGATTTCTATGCAATAGGCTTTCGAAACCTAAAGGAGATTTCTGTTTCCCCATCACCTCAGGTTAATGTAATATACGGTGAAAACGGGCAAGGGAAAACAAATTTGCTGGAGGCTTTATGGCTTTTTACAGGCACAAAAAGCTTTCGCAGTCAAGGCTTAGGTGTGCGTGAGCGTGATTTCATCAATTTTGATGAAAAGGTTGCTACACTGCAAATGTTCTTCACCACTGCTGAGCGTCAGCAAAATGCAAAACTTGTTTATCCTAAGGATAATATCCGTAGTAAAAAGGCATGGCTTAACGGAGTTGAGCTTGGCAACACATCAAAACTTTTTGGGAGCTTTAGAAGCGTTATATTTTGCCCTGAGCATCTATCCCTTGTAAAGGGCGGACCTGACGGCAGAAGAAGCTTTTTAGATGGCGCAGTTTCTCAAATTCGCAAGGGATATATGAGAACTCTATGGCAGTACAATAAAATCCTTGCTCAAAGAAATGCACTGCTAAAGGAAATTTCTTATAAGCGTGAGCTTACAGCTACTCTAGAAATGTGGGATTTTCAGCTTGCAAAGGCAGGCACTTATATCACTATTCAAAGGCTTGATTATGTAAATAAGCTTTCAAAGGCTTGCAGAGAATACTACGAGGGAATATCACAGGGTAGAGAAATGCTTGATATAAGCTACTGTTCAACGATATTTACAGGTGTACAGGAGCCTATATCTTATACAGAAAGTATAGTTAATCACTATTTCAACAAACTGCAAAGCTCTGTTAAGGATGATATAAAGCAAGGCTACACCTCTTACGGCATACATCGAGATGATATCGCCTGCTGTCTTGATAAAAGACCTGCAAAGAGTTTTGGTTCACAGGGGCAACAACGCAGTATAGTGCTATCTCTAAAATTATCAGAGGCGGAGCTACTAAGAGCAGAATTTTTGGATAATCCTGTTATTCTATTCGATGATGTTTTAAGCGAGCTTGATTCATCAAGGCAAAGCTTCATAATGAATAACCTTGGTGATATGCAAGTATTTATCACTTGCTGTGACCCAAATTCAACGCAGCAGCTAAAGCAGGGAGCTATATTTGAAGTGATAAACGGCAAGGTTTTACAAACTAAAAGCGGATAGGACGATAATATATGTATCTTCATTTAGGCAATGAGGTAGTAGTAAGTAAAAAGGAAATAATCGGAATATTTGATATTGAAAACACCTCCGTCGGGAGAATAACGAAAGATTTCCTTGCAAACGCAAGCAAAAATGCACAGGTCATAAGTGTATCGGAGGAAATGCCTAAGTCCTTTATAATATGCAAAGATACTAATAATAAAGTGACAAAGCTTTATATATCGCAGATTTCACCTGCAACACTAAAAAAACGTGCACAGCAAAAATATTGATTAGATTTTATAATATTTAGCAAAAATTATTGGAGGTTTACTTAATGACTCAACTGCATAATAACGGCAGCTACGACGAATCGCAAATACAAGTATTAGAAGGACTTGAGGCAGTTCGCAAGCGCCCAGGCATGTATATAGGCTCAACAGGGCCAAGAGGACTTCACCATCTTGTTTATGAAATTGTTGATAACTCAATCGATGAAGCTCTTGCAGGCTATTGTGACGAAATACTATAGAAATACTTGAGGGTGAGATTATCCGTGTCACTGATAACGGTCGAGGGATACCCACAGGAATTCACGCTTCGGAGGGAATATCTGCAGCGACGGTAGTTTATACCATTCTGCACGCAGGAGGAAAATTCGGCGGCGGCAGCTATAAAGTGGCAGGAGGACTGCACGGGGTTGGTTCATCAGTTGTAAACGCCCTGTCTGAATGGTTGGAGCTTACTATAAGTGACGGTGAGAATATACACTTCCAGCGCTTTGAGCGAGGCTCATATGCCGAGCAGATGAAAATCATCGGCAAGACCGAAAAAACAGGAACAAGTGTTACTTTTAGAGCGGACAGCGAAATATTCGAGGAAGTAGTCTTTGACTATGAAGTGCTGCTCAAGAGAATGAGAGAGCAAGCATTCCTAAATGCAGGGCTTAAAATCATCTTTGAGGACAAGAGAAACCCAGATGAGATTATAAGCGAAACCCTGCAATATGAGGGTGGCATAAAAAGCTTTGTGGAGCATATTCACAAGGTTCGTGGCTTGGATGTTATTCATCCAGAGGTAATTTTCATAAGCGGCGTCGCAGGGGATATGACCGCTGAAATTGCATTGCAGTATAACGATAGCTACAATGAGGTTATCCTCTCCTTTGCAAATAATATTCATACAGGTGAGGGAGGTACTCACGAAACAGGCTTTAAAAATGCGCTTACAAGAGTATTTAATGACTATGGAAAGCGATTTGGAATAATAAAGGAAAACGAAAAAAACCTATCAGGCGAGGATGTCCGTGAGGGCATTACTGCCATTGTATCAGTTAAGCTTACCGACTGCGAGTTTGAGGGGCAGACAAAGACTAAGCTTGGCAATCCCGAGGTGCGCCCTCTTGTTGAGAGTATTTTAACCGAGCATCTAAACAACTTCTTCGAGGACAATCCGTCTGTTGCAAGGGCAATATTTGACAAGGCAGTAAATGCACAACGTGCAAGAGAAGCTGCAAAGAAAGCAAGAGAACTAACAAGGCGAAAATCAGCTCTTGAAAGCGCATCACTCCCAGGTAAGCTTGCGGACTGCTCCGAGCGTGATCCGGAAAAGACTGAGCTTTTCATCGTGGAGGGAGACTCTGCGGGAGGTTCCGCAAAGGATGGCAGAATTCGCACAATTCAAGCAATTTTGCCGCTTTGGGGAAAGATGCTAAACGTTGAAAAGGCAAGGCTTGACAGAGTTTATGGCAATGAAAAGCTAATGCCTGTTGTGACCGCTCTAGGCTGCGGACTTGGCGATGACTTTGATATAACCCGTCTGCGCTACGGAAAAGTTATAATTATGGCGGATGCCGACGTTGATGGCTCACATATTCGTACTTTGCTTTTGACTTTCTTCTTCCGCTTCATGCGGCCACTTATTGAAAATGGAAATGTCTATATAGCTCAACCTCCTCTTTTTGAGGTAAAGCGTGGCAAGAAAAAGTTCTATGCCTTTTCAGAGCAAGAGAGAGATGAATATACATTGGAGCTTCAAGATGGAAACCCTGACGCAAAGGTGGAAATTCAGCGCTATAAGGGTCTTGGTGAGATGGATCCCCATCAGCTTTGGGACACCACAATGAACCCCGAAACTCGCACCATGGTAAGGGTGGAGATGGAGGACGTCGTTAAGACGGACGAAGCTATAACAATCCTAATGGGGGATAAGGTTGGCCCAAGACGTGAATTTATCGAGCGTAATGCAAAATATGTTCAAAACCTTGATGTTTAGAGAGGGACCTAAATGAGAGATATTTTTAGTAATCCAGATGATTTTAACAAGGACTTTATAGAGTTTAAAATGTTGGAGGACGATCTTGAACTAGAGAAGCAACAAGAGTATGACACGCAAACCGAAGATATTGAGGGAAGCTCTGATGATAGCTCCTACAAGGAAAGGCGCAGCAGAACGCCCCTTAAAGACACCCTTGTGAGAATATCCTCCGCATCGCAGGAAATATCCAAGGAAAGTATTCTTCCACAGGGAGAGCCTTTGTTTAAGTTGAGGTATATGCTCACCGACGATGAGAATGTTGAGGGTTTAAAGAACTTCCAGAATAAATTTTTAATGAAAAAGTATTTGATTTACACCGCACTTTTTTCAGTGATAGCGATTTTGTACATTGTTCAGATTATCTTAAACTCAGACAGCAAAATGAACTATGCAATGCTCGGAATATGCGTTGCGGTGATATTCTTTATTTGGTATAACCCAATCAATGTCCGCAAAAACCTAAGGAAAGCCCTAGAGTACACAAGGGACAACACCTACATTCTAGACATATACGAGGACTGTGCAGTTGCAAGCTCGGAACTTCCCCCTGAGGAGAGTGAAATTGAAGATGATAAGCCTACACCATCGGTTGTAGGGTACGAATCAGGGCTTGGCAAGTTTGCGGTTGAGCTTTTAGACGAGGATAAAATGTTTATGCTGGTGGTTCATAGGCAGTATTTTTATGTTATTCCAAAGCGCTGCTTAACCGATGAGGAAGAGCGAGGAATAAGGGAATTTTTCGATAGAAGGCTAGGTACTAACCAATTATAAGAAATTGTAAGCAAGGTAAGCAAATTAAGCACTAAAAAACCAAAGGAATGATATATTTGCAACATGTTGATAACAACAATGGAAAACTCATTCTCATTGATATAGAAAAGGAAATGAAAAAGTCCTTCCTTGAATATTCAATGTCAGTTATAGTTTCCCGTGCATTGCCCGATGTTCGTGATGGGCTGAAGCCCGTTCACAGGCGCATTATATACACCCTTCATGAAAAGGGGTTAACCCCTGATAAGCCATACCACAAATCAGCCGATACCGTCGGTTCTGTTTTGGGTAGCTTTCACCCTCATGGTGACCAAAGCGTATATGATGCCCTTGTCCGTTTGGCGCAGTCCTTTTCACTGCGCTATCCCCTAGTTGATGGACATGGTAACTTTGGTAATATAGACGGAGACCCCCCGGCTGCATATCGTTACACCGAGGCAAGAATGAGCAAAATTGCCCTGGAAATGCTGACGGACATAAATAAAGACACCGTTGACTTTGTCCCAAACTATGACGACCGCCTAAAAGAACCATCTGTGCTCCCAAGCCGCTTTCCAAACCTTATTGTAAACGGCTCAGTAGGTATTGCAGTAGGAATGGCGACAAACATTCCACCACATAACTTAGGCGAGGTAGTTGACGCTATCGACTTCCTAATGGAAAATCCCGATGCGGGAGTCGAGGCATTAAACCAGATTATAAAAGGGCCTGACTTCCCAACAGGTGGCATTATTATGGGCAGGTCCGGCATTCGCTCCGCTTACGCAACGGGCAGGGGTAAGATTACCCTGCGTGCTAAGGCTGAAATTGAGGAGTATGCAAACGGCAAGCAGAGAATAGTATTTACTGAAATCCCCTATATGGTCAATAAATCTCGACTTATAGTTGCAATAGCTGAGCTTCATAAGCAAAAGCGCATTGAGGGCATACATGACCTGCGTGATGAATCTGACAAAGAAGGACTACGCATTGTTGTTGAGCTAAAGCGTGACGCTAACCCACAGGTGGTGCTAAACCGCCTTTATACCTATACACAGCTTCAGGACACAGTGGGCGTTATAATGCTTGCGCTTGTTAATAACGAGCCTAAGGTGCTTACGCTCAAGGAAATGCTTGAGAAGTATATTGAGCATCAGGTTAATATCATCACAAGGCGCACAGAATTCGACCTGCGAAAGGCACGTGAACGTGCTCATATACTAGAGGGCTATGTAATCGCCCTTGACAATATAGATGAGGTCATTAGAATTCTACGCTCCTCAAAGACTATCCCTGAGGGCAAAGCTCGCCTAATCGAGCGCTTTGCGTTTACCGATATACAGGCAGATGCAATTGTAGCAATGAGACTAGGGCAGCTAACAGGCTTAGAGCGTGGCAAAATCGAGGACGAATATGAGGCTTTAAAGCTTAAAATTGAGGATTTCATTGACATTCTTGCCAATGAGTCAAGGGTGCATAATATCATTAAAGTTGAGCTTGAGGATATTCGCCGCCGCTTTGCTGATAAGCGTAAAACTGAAATCCAAGAAGTTAGCGGTGAAGTTGACGTTGAGGATTTAATCCCCGTTGAGGAAAGCGTTGTTACTCTAACCGACATAGGCTATATAAAGCGTCAGCCTGTGGATGCTTACAAAACTCAAAACCGCGGCGGTAGAGGCGTTCAAGGAATGAAGCAGCGTGACGAGGACTTTGTGTCTGAGATGTTCATATGCTCCACTCATGATGATGTACTCTTTATCACTGACCGTGGAATTATGTATAAGCTAAGGTGCTATGAAATTCCCGAGGGCTCAAAGCAAGCAAGGGGCATAAATATAGTCAACCTACTGCCACTTGAGCAGGGTGAGCAAATTGCCGCTATGATTAGATGCGCAGGCTTTGAGGATGGCAAGTTCATCACCATTGTCACCAAAAAGGGACTTATTAAGCGCACAAAGCTCACAGCCTACAAAAATGTTCGCAAGAACGGGCTTATTGCAATTAGGCTAAACGAGGGCGATGAAATTGCAGGGGTACGCATGACCGACGGCGAAGCACAGCTTATCGTTGCCACCAACAACGGCAGAGCACTTCGCATGGAGGAATCAAAGATGCGTCCGCTTTCAAGGACGGCAAGAGGTGTTAAGGCAATTAGACTGCGTGAGGGCGACCGTGTAGTTGGAATGGCTAGAGTTCGTGAGGACGCATCCCTGTTGACAGTTACCGATAAGGGCTTTGGCAGATTATCCGAGATAGAAAGCTACCGCACTCAAAACCGTGGAGGTTACGGTTTGCTTAACTATAAGGTCGATGAAGCCAGAGGAGATGTCTGTTCAATTAAGGTTGTTGACCACGATGAGGATATTATTCTCATTTCCTCCGACGGCATTATTATCCGTATCCGTGTGGATAGCATGAGGGTAATGAGCCGTTATGCAAAGGGCGTTCGAGTAATGCGCTTGCAGGATGATGCAAGAGTTGTTGCATTCACAAGAGCAGAGCATGACGAGGAGCAAGAAATTACCGAGATAGAGGCACTCGACGAGGACGATGAGGCACAGGCATTAGCCGAGGAACAAGCAGAGGTAATCGAAGAGGATACTGCCCCTGAGGATGATGATATCGAGGACGATGTAGAAGAATTAGACGACGATGAAGAAGATTCCGACGACGAAGAATAAGCGTGAAAGTCGCCTGAGAATGTTAATAAACTGTTGACAAGGGTATAACCTAAGCATATAATAAAGGTTAGTCAAAACTTTAACAAAGGTTTGAAAACATAATTTTGGAGGTAGTTTTTTATGGCAAGGGTTTATAATTTCAGCGCAGGTCCTGCTATTTTGCCGGAGGAAGTGCTAAAGAAGGCAGCAAGTGAGCTTGTAGAGTATGGCACAAGCGGTCAATCGGTAATGGAGATGTCCCATCGCTCTAAGGAGTACGAGGCAATCATCAACGAGTGTGAGCGTCTATTTCGTGAGGTAATGTCCATTCCAGATAACTACAAGGTTCTATTTTTACAAGGCGGAGCATCACTTCAGTTTGCAATGGTTCCCCTAAACCTAATGAAAAAAGGTAAAGCTGATTTCGTTTTAACAGGTCAATGGGCAAAAAAGGCATTTTCCGAGGCTAAGAAGTTTGGCAGCTGCACAGAAATTGCATCCTCAGCCGACAAAACATTTTCGTATATCCCCGAGCTTGATAGCTCTAAGTTTAGCAAGGATGCGGACTACTTCCATATCTGCCTAAACAACACAATTTACGGCACTAAGTTTGCAAAGCTTCCTGAAACAGGTGATGTGCCTCTTGTAGCAGACCTTTCCAGCTGCATTTTATCAGAGCCTATTGATGTAAGCAAGTTTGGAATAATCTACGCAGGCGCACAGAAAAATATAGGCCCTGCCGGACTTACAGTTGTCATTATCCGCGAGGATTTAATCGGCAATGCTCGTGAGGGCACTCCCACAATGCTCGACTATAAGACACATTCCGAAAACGGCTCAATGTTCAATACCCCTCCAACCTATGCAATTTACATTTGCAAGCTTGTGCTTGAGTGGATTCTTTCAAATGGCGGGCTTACCGCAATGAAGAAGCACAATGAAGCAAAAGCTGCTATACTATATGATTTTCTTGACAGCTCAAAGCTATTTAGGGCAACCGTTGAAAAGGGCAGCCGTTCACTTATGAATGTTCCCTTTATCACAGGTGATGAGGAACTTGACAAGAAGTTTATTTCCGAGGCAAAGGCAAAGGGATTTATCAATATCAAGGGACACCGCAGTGTAGGCGGAATGCGTGCATCCATTTACAATGCAATGCCAATTGAGGGCGTTGAAAAGCTAGTTGCACTTATGAAGGAGTTTGAGTCTGCAAACAAGTAGCAAAGGGCTAGACATTCGTAAAACAAAATTTTTGGAGGCTGTTATGTATAAGATTCAAACACTAAATAAAATCTCAAGCTTTGGGCTTGATAAGTTTGACGCTGCAAAATATGAAGTGGCAGACAAAATTAACAATCCTGAAGCAATACTTGTACGCTCAGCGGCAATGCATGATATGGAGCTTGGAGATAATCTCCTTGCTATTGCCCGTGCAGGCGCAGGCGTTAACAATATTCCCGTTGACCGCTGCTCAGAGCAAGGTATAGTGGTGTTTAATACCCCAGGCGCTAATGCAAATGCAGTTAAGGAACTTGTGATAGCGGCACTGCTACTATCATCACGCAGAATTCCTGATGCACTTATTTGGGCGCAGACTCTAAAGGGCAAGGGCGACGAGGTTGGAAAGCTTGTTGAAAAGGGCAAAAGCGCATTTGTAGGCCCTGAGATTTCTGGCAAGAAGCTTGGCATAATTGGACTTGGAGCAATTGGCGTTATGGCGGCAAACACTGCTGAGCATCTGGGTATGGAGGTTTACGGATACGACCCATATCTATCTGTTAAAGCTGCATGGGGGCTTTCAAGCTCCGTTCACTATGCAAAGAGCTTGCGTGAAATCTATGAAAACTGCGATTATATATCACTTCATGTTCCGCTAAATGCAGAAACAAAGGGCATGATAAATGCTGAGGCTTTGGCATCCATGAAGGACAATGTAAGAATTATAAATCTTGCAAGGGGCGAGCTTGTAAATGATACTGATATTATTGCGGCACTTGAAAGCGGAAAAGCTGCACAGTATGTAACCGACTTCCCAAGTGATGCAGTTTTAGGCGTAAAGAATGTTATAGCGCTCCCTCACCTTGGGGCATCTACTCCCGAAAGTGAGGACAACTGCGCTACTATGGCGGCAGCTGAGCTTATTGAATACCTAGAAAACGGCAATATCCTCAATTCCGTCAACCTCCCCAATGCGGAGATGGTGGCAGAGGGTGATGCTAAGGTTTGCGTTATACATAAGAATGTGGTGGCAAGAGTTACGAACATCACAGGACGTATTTCCGACATGGGGCTTAATATTGAGAATATGATAAACAAGTCAAAGAAGGACTATGCATACACAATGCTTGATGTAACAGGCAAGGTTGATGAAAATTCGATTATTGAAAAGGTTAAAGCAATTGAGGACGTTATTTCAGTAAGAGTTATAAAGTAGGAGGAGAATGATGACACCGATAAGCAGACAAGCAAAGCTTGTCTATGATTACATTCTTGAGCAGTCAGTGGATGGATTAACTCCAAGCCTGCGCGAGATAGGCAAGGCGGTTGGCATGAAG
The DNA here is from genome assembly GCA_964560565.1 of uncultured Oscillospiraceae bacterium. Classification (GTDB taxonomy): domain Bacteria; phylum Bacillota; class Clostridia; order Oscillospirales; family Ruminococcaceae; genus CAZLMF01. The sequence goes on along the minus strand of CAZLMF010000017.1, from coordinate 537 downwards.
TCAACCTCAACTGTTCACCGCTATATTGGCGAGCTTGTTGAAGCAGGGCTTATTGAACGATTCGACTATTTCAAGCGCGGAATCAGACTTGTCGGGAGGAATGCCATTAAGGTTCCTCTGCTGGGAGTTGTCACCGCAGGCACTCCTATTACCGCCATTGAGGAGGTTGTGGATTACATTTCCTTCGATAGCGAGAGGTATTATCCGGATTCCCTCTTTGCACTGAAAATCAGGGGAGATAGCATGATAAATGCAGGAATTTTTGAGAATGACATTGTCATCGTGCGAAAGACTCCTACTGCACGAAACGGCGAAATGGTTGTCGCTCTTGTAAATGATGAGGAAGCAACTGTCAAGCGCTATTATAAGGAAAACGGGCATTATAGACTACAGCCGGAAAATGACGACTACGAACCTATTATCGTTGACCAAATGCAGATTTTAGGGATTGTAATTGCCTCGATGAGGTACTATGAATAAGTAGCAAGAATATAGTGTAATATGCGTATATTGCGTAAAAACAGGCGGAGCATTTGC
>CAZLMF010000016.1:22416-26236 GCA_964560565.1 uncultured Oscillospiraceae bacterium | reverse complement strand
CTGCCATTAAAGAAAAGCTCAGCGCAGTTCTAAATAAAATCACCGAAATGATTTTTAAAGAGGAGAACATTCTCCTGCCAATGCTGTTAGAAACCTTAGCGCAAGGGGAATGGCGAGTTATTGCAAATGAAAGTGATGAAATAGGCTTTATGATAGCCTCAGTGCCTACATGGGCGCCTGCAAATGGCGATACAGCGGTAGCGCAGGCACAACCTCAGGTAAGCGGTAATATTAGGCTGCCATCAGGTGTGTTTAAGACAGAGGAGCTTACTCATATGCTCAACGCTCTGCCCTTTGACATTACCTTTGTGGATAAGAATGATGTGGTGAAGTACTTTTCTCAAAGTGCGGAGAGAATATTTGCCCGCACTAAGGCGATTATTGGACGTGATGTTTCAAACTGCCATCCCCCATCAAGCGTTCATGTGGTGGAGGACATAGTACAGGATTTCAAAAGCGGTCAAAAGGATCATGAGGACTTTTGGATAAAAGCAAAGGATCGCTTTATCTATATCCGTTATTTTGCGGTAAGAGATGAACAAGGCGAATATTTAGGTGTAGTAGAAGTTACACAGGACATAAAGCCTATACAAGAAATTACAGGAGAGAAAAGGCTAACGTCATAGAGAAATGTGTAGCCGCAAGAAAGGCAGGTAACTATGCGAGAAGATATTAACGGTAAAGTGGTATATGGCAACTTAATTAACGGTCAGTGGATAAGATCTAAATCGGGCAAAACTATCGACATTCTATCACCTATCGACGGCTCTTTTATTGGAGCAATTCAAGCGGTAACGCAGGTTGAGGTTGACAATATCATTAGAATTTCGAAGATAAATCTTAGACAGTGGAAAGAAACACCTTTCTATGAGAAGTCAAACATTATTTACAGGGCAGCAAAGCTTCTTGAAGAAAGAGTGGAGGAAATCTCAAACGTTCTTGTAATGGAGATTGCAAAGGATAAAAAGTCAGCAATATCCGAGGTTAGGAGAACAGCGGACTTCCTACGCTTTACCGCTGATGCGGCAAAGAGCATAGAAGGGCTTGCAGTCGGCGGAGAGAACTTCCCCGGCGGCTCACGCAACAAGCTTTCCTATGTAAAGCGTGTGCCCCTTGGCACTGTGCTTGCAATATCTCCTTTTAACTATCCTATAAACCTATCGGCGTCAAAGATTGCTCCCGCACTCATAGGAGGCAACTCAGTAATCCTCAAGCCTGCCACGCAAGGCGCAATAAGCGCCTTGCACCTAATTAAAGCGCTCAATGATGCAGGTGTACCAAAGGGCATACTTAGCACCGTTACAGGAAAGGGCAGCGAAATCGGCGATTACATTGTAACCCATGAGGGGATAGACTTCGTCAACTTCACAGGTAGTACCGAGGTTGGCAGGCATATTTCCGACATAGTCAGTATGACACCCCTTATGCTGGAACTTGGGGGTAAGGATGCGGCAATAGTCCTAAGTGATGCGGATATGGAGTTTGCGGCTGATAACATAGTCGACGGTGCGTTTTCATACTCAGGGCAACGTTGCACGGCGGTAAAGCGTATTTTGGCGACCGATGAGGTGGCGGATAAGCTTGTACCCTTGCTTTTAACACGAATACAGAAGCTTGCGGTGGGCGACCCTAGAGATAGTGCGGTCATCACTGCGCTAATTGACAACAAGTCCGCTGACTTTGCGCAGAGCTTAATTGACGATGCGCTGAAAAAGGGCGCAAAGCTTGTAATGGGCAATGTGCGTGAGGGGAATTTAATGTATCCAACACTCCTTGATATGGTTACAGAGGATATGGAAATTGCATGGAAAGAACCCTTTGCGCCGATTTTGCCGATTATCCGTGTTAAGGATGTCGAGCATGCCATTGAGGTTGCCAACAAGTCGGAGTATGGGCTGCAATCCTCGGTGTTTACCAATGACATTAACAGTGCGTTTTATGTGGCTGACAAGTTGGAGGTTGGCACAGTACAGATAAACAACAAAACTGAACGTGGCCCTGACCACTTCCCATTTTTGGGTGTAAAGGCATCGGGCATGGGAACACAAGGGGTAAAGTATTCCATTGATGCAATGACTCGCCCTAAGGCGATTACAATCAACCTTACCCACCAAGGCTGAAAACTTAAACTTTATAGATACAAAATATCCCCCTGCGCCATATGATGACGCAGGGGGATATTATATTTTTACATGAATTTATTGAGTGACACTCAGAAAGGTGGATAACCATGACAAAGTCAAAAGTAATGTCAGCGATTAAATCAAGACCTGTAGCCACAGCTAGTCTAAAAGGGAGTGCTCTTTTCCCTGATATAAGAGTAACAATGCTACTATATCCGATGGGAAAGGGAAGCATTGTGGAAATAGAAGCGCTGAACCTGCCTAAAAGTGATAACGCAAGTGGTTTTTATGGACTTCATATTCATGAGGGCTCAACCTGCGGTATAGGCGGAAGCGGCGATCCATACAGCTCAGCAGGTGGACATTTTAACCCTAAAAACTTGCCGCACCCTTTACATGCAGGGGATTTGCCGGTGCTCATGAATAGCGGCGGTTATGGCTATATGCTAATGTATACAGATCGCTTTAAGCCCAAGGATGTAATAGGCAAGGCAGCAGTGCTCCATAAAAACCCCGATGACTTTAGAAGTCAGCCATCCGGCAATTCTGGTACGAGAATTGCGTGCGGAGTGATTACGCAGTTGTAATATTTGATGCGTCCTTAAGGTTTAACTGTTCAACTGCTGTTTCACGCATTTTATACTTGAGGATTTTGCCTGCCGCATTCATAGGAAACTCATTCACAAAGCTTACATACTTAGGAGTTTTATGCTTTGCCATATGAGTGCGGACAAAATCCTTTATTTCTTCCTCGGTGATGGTGCTGCTATCCTTGCGGATCACACAAGCCATAATTGCCTCACCGTATTGCACATCGGGAACGCCGATTACTTGAACATCCTTAACCTCGGGGTGAGTATAGAGGAACTCCTCAATTTCCTTGGGGTAGATATTCTCGCCGCCGCGAATAATCATGTCCTTCATGCGCCCTGTGATTTTGAAGTTGCCGTTGGGGGTGCGGCGTGCAAGGTCGCCTGTGTGCAACCATCCGTCAGGATCGATTGCAGCAGCAGTAGCCTCGGGCATTTTGTAGTAGCCTCGCATGATATTGTAGCCCCTTGCGACAAACTCACCATCGGTTTCATCGGGTAGATCCTCGCCCGTTACAGGGTCAACTATCTTACATTCGACACCCGGCAGAGGACTGCCGACAGTGCCGACTCTTACCTCAAGGGGATCGTTAGCGCGGGACTGAGTACATCCCGGTGAGCTTTCGGTCTGACCGAATACAATGGTGATTTCGCTTATATTCATGCGGTCGACAACATCCTGCATTACCTTAACAGGGCAGGGTGAGCCTGCCATTATGCCTGTGCGCATATAGCTGAAATCGGTCTTGTCAAAGTCCTCGTTTTCAAGCAGCGCAATAAACATTGTAGGCACTCCATTTATAGCGGTAATTCTCTCGTTGTTTATAGCGGCAAGTGCCTTTTTAGGCTGGAAGTATTCAAGCGGTGACATGGTAGAGCCATGGGTGATACAAGCTACCATGGAAAGCACCATGCCAAAGCAGTGGAACATAGGCACTTGAATAAGCATACGGTCGGCGGTAGAAAGGTTCATGCAGTCCCCTATGCATTTACCGTTATTGATAACATTGTAGTGGGTAAGCATTACGCCCTTAGGAAAACCTGTTGTACCGGAAGTGTACTGCATATTGCAAACATCGTCTTTGTGCAAGGTTTTTGCAATTGCTT
>CAZLMF010000016.1:17831-22406 GCA_964560565.1 uncultured Oscillospiraceae bacterium | reverse complement strand
TGCCTGCTCCCATGTGTAGCAGCCTGCAACAGTGCTGTCAACGGTGATAACATTGCGCAGGACAGGCAGCCTTTCGCTGTGTAAATCACCGGGCTTTGAAGATTCAAGCTCAGGGCATAGCTGCTTAATTATTTCAAAATAATTGCTGTCTTTGTAGCCGTCTATCATTACAAGGGTGTGGGTATCGGACTGCTTAAGCAGATATTCAGCCTCGTGGATTTTATATGCGGTGTTGACGGTGACAAGGATTGCGCCAATGCGTGTAACCGCCCAAAATGTGATAAACCACTGTGGTACATTTGTAGCCCAAATAGCTACATGGTCGCCCTTTTTAACGCCCATTGCAAGCAGTGCACGGGCAAAACGATCAACATCCTCCTTAAACTCGCTGTAAGTGCGGGTGTAGTCAAGGGTGGTGTACTTAAATGCATATTGGTTCGGAAAGTCGTTTGCCACCTTGCAAAGCAGCTCGCCGAAGGTTAAGTCAACAAGAACATCCTTCTCCCATATTTTTTCGCCCTTGCCTCGCTCGATAAAACCGTCTGCCTTAGCAGGCTTAACAGCCTTAGGGGCGGTGTCGATATAGCGTGATATTACAGAAACAAAGTGGGGGAATACGATAGCTGCATCCTCAAGGCTTGATGACCAGCGTTTTACCCATTCAAGGGATATGTAGCCGTCATAACCTATGTCCTTTAGAGCGTCAATCATATCGGCAATGGGCATATCGCCCTCGCCTAGCATACGGTATTTAACCGCACCGTCGACTATCATACTGTCCTTGATATGGACATACTTAATATATGAGCCAAGGTTTGCAGCGGTGACTTTCGGTGCTTCATTCATAAAGCGATAAGGGTGGTGCAAATCCCAAAGTGCTGCGACATTGTCGCTTGCAACGCTATCAAGTAGTGTGCGAAGCCTTGCGGTATCGGCATATACTCCGTTGGTTTCAATAAGCAGGGTGACATTGTTCTCCTTTGCGACTGGCACTAGCTCCTTTAACACAGCGGCAATAGCATCATCTTCAACCTCGCCGCAGCAGTGTGGCTCAAGGTCAGCAAGCACACGCAGGTAGGGCGTGCCTGTGCGTTTGCAAAGGCTCATGTACTGAATAAGCTCCGCTTTAGTGCTATCTAGCTTGTCCGATAGCTTTAGGCAGCAGCCTGAAGAAAAGCAGGGGATTTCAAGCCCGATAGAATTAAGCTTCGCCATTGTTTTATCAAGTTGGGAATCGGTAAAAGGGCCTGCCTTCATTGCAATTGTTTCGTCACCAAGCCCACGCACCTCAATGCCGTCAAAGCCTATGTCCTTTGCCATAGTATAAATGTCCTGCCATGACCATTCCGGACAACCCAGGGTGGAAAATGCGATTTTCATATAACCATCCTTTCAATTCACATATCAATTTTAATTTTATATTATATTATACAGTTAAATCGAAAAAACTTCAATACGACAGAGCGTAAAACAAGTACAAATCTTTACATAAGTCAAATTAGCTAAATAACCAAAAATCTTAAGTAATTTTTTACGTTTAAATTAAGCAAAAAAACTTAAACCCTATATTCAAGGAAAAGTTATTATGTTATAATAGTTTTTATAAAGCACAACACCAAACTGCTTGGAGGTAATTTAATGAACAATAAACACAGGTTTTTATCACTTGCAATTACAGCAGCAATAACCCTTGCTACTTTTGCTGCTTGTGAAAAGGGCGACCCCCTAGAGGGAGTTTCCGGCGAGGGGGACAAGTACGGACAAAGCACAGACCCATCTATTGTTGAGGTTGTAAGCTTCAGCGGTGAGTATGAGCTTGAGGACGGCATTTTATCGGGTAATGCGGCGGTGGAGAGCAGTCATGCCGGTTTTAGCGGCAAGGGATATGTGGGCAACTTTACAGGAAATAACGACAAGGTAGAGATAACCATAAACTTTGAGGAAAGCGGCAAGTATGACATTACTTTTGTGACTTCAAGTAAAAATGAACATAAAGAAAATCCTGCATACATAGATAATAAGCTTATCGGCACGCTTATCACTAATGATGACGGAACTTGGCAGGAGTACACACTAAAAGGAATATATGTTGAAGAAGGAGAGCGTGTATTGTCTGTGAAAAGAGGATGGGGCTGGGCATATTTTGATAAGGTTACAGTCGCACCCGGTGAGGGGATAGACCGCGGTATATACGAGGTTTCCAGCACACTTGTCAACTCTAATGCAGATAAAAATGCTAGAAGGCTGATGAAGTTTCTAACTGACGTGTATGGCGATTACATAATCTCAGGCCAGTATAGCGGCGCAACAAAGGTTTCCTCCGAGTTTACGAACATATACGAGATTACAGGCAGATACCCTGCAATGGCTGGCTTTGACCTTATGGAGTACACACCCTCAAGAGTGGAGTTTGGCTCGGGTTCAAGCGATGTTGATAATGCAATAAGATGGTGGGAGCAGGACGGCGGTATAGTCACCTTCTGCTGGCACTGGAATGCACCGACAAAGTATCTGATAAACACCCCGAGTAATCCTTGGTGGAGGGGCTTTTATGCCGATGCCACTAACATTGACCTTGCAAAGATAATGAACGGCGAGGATGAGGAGGGCTATAACCTGCTAATAAGCGATATTGACGCTATTGCAGTTCAGCTCAAGGTGCTTGAGGACGCCGGAGTCCCTGTTTTGTGGCGGCCTTTGCATGAGGCAAGCGGAGGTTGGTTCTGGTGGGGCGCAGCAGGGGCAGAGCCTCTTGTTGAGCTTTGGCAGCTGATGTACGACCGCTTGACAAATCATCATAAGATAAACAACCTTATCTGGGTATGGAACGGGCAGGATGGACCTTGGTATCCCGGCGATGAGTATGTGGACATAATAGGCGAGGATGTATATGGAGGCGCTCGTGAGTACTCATCAAAGCTTGACCGCTTTAATAAAGCGGTTGATTATACAGATACAAAGAAAATTATAGCTATGACCGAAAACGACACGCTGTTTGATCCCGACCTTGCAATCCGTGACGGTAATATGTGGGCATGGTTTGGCACTTGGGTGGGCGAGTTTGTAGTCGATGAGAAGGAATATAGCGAGGAATATACGGAAAAGTCAATGCTTGACCGAGTTTATAACCACGCAAGGGTTATCACCCTTGACGAGTTGCCCGACTTAAAAAAGTATCCGTTGAAATAGCAATAAAGAAACTTAATGAAATTAAGGTATGGTAATTTATGTACTATACCTTGATTTTTTCTGTTGAAAGTTGTACAATTTCACTATTACTAATTTTTATAAGGATGTGCAGCTTAAAATGAAAAAGATTTCTAATAATATATTAGCTTTTGCGCTTATATTTAGCCTTACATTCACTCTTAGTGCTTGCGCAGTACAAACTGAAGGGGAGGAATCCTCCGAAGCGGAGAGCACTACAAGCTCCACCACCACGACAACGACAACCACCACCACTACCACCCAAGTGACTGAACCTGAGCCTGAGTATGCGATTAATTACTTAACAGGGGAGGAAAACCTGCCCTTTGGTATGGAGAATAAGCGCCCCTTGGCGTTTATGGTCAATAATGCTATCGCATCCCTGCCTCAATATGGGCTTGAAACGGCGGATATTATTTATGAAATGCCCGTTGAGGGGGGTATTACAAGGCTGCTTGTAATGTACGCAAACCACGACAATGTTGTAAGAGTTGGTTCGATACGCTCCGCAAGGCATAATTTTATGGACATTGCTGCGCCGTACAATGCCGTATATATTCACATGGGGCGCAGTGTAATTGCAGATAAGGAGATAAAGGCAAGAGGACTTGACAGCATCGATGCGAATGCAAGGCTATATGCAGTCGAGCAGGATAAGTCGCTTTTGTCTTACAAAGGCAGCGAGCATACCTACTTTGTGACAAAAAGCTCCCTTTCCACAGCGCTTTCAAAGACGGGGATAAGTCTGGACAATACTAATTCACCTGCATTTTTGTTTGCAGCTGAGGGCGAAAATGTGGCAACGGGTGAGGTTTGCAGCAGGATTGACATTCCCTTCTCACGCTACACAAATTCCTACTTTGATTATGAGGCAGTAAACGGTGTATATAAAAAGGGCGAGTTTGGCGAGGCGCAAATTGATGCTGCAAGCGGCAGACAGGTTTCGGTGAAAAATGTAATTGTGCTATTTACAAGCGTTGAGACTATAAAAGGTTACAATAATGGGCTTGTGGAGATAAGCCTTTCGTCAGGCAATGGCTATTATGCGTCAATGGGCAAGATTGTGCCGATTACATGGGAAAAGGGAAAGGTCGGGAATAAGCTAAAGCTTTATAGTGCAGATGGAAAAGAACTTACATTAAATGCGGGGACAAGCTGGATAAGTGTTGTTCCAACCACAAAAAAGAGCAGCTTTAGTTATAGGTAACTATAAGCAATAAATGAGCAGGTGCGCGCGGTTGTGACTTGTACGGTGCCGATTGTTTGGGGAGCGCTCATGACCTACATGGGGATTCATAATATTCTCATGAATTTGGATACTGATGAGGAGAGTGCCCGCAAGGGTCTTGACTTCGCGCTTATGTATTT
>CAZLMF010000016.1:10732-17731 GCA_964560565.1 uncultured Oscillospiraceae bacterium | reverse complement strand
ACAAATGAGGAGTATGCGCAAATAGCACGCACACAAACAGGCTATACACTTTCCCTCGGGCGCACTTACGGCACTATATATGACCACAACTTTACCCCCTTGGTTGAGAACTATAAGAGATACATGGCGGCAGTTTATCCTACGGAGGAATCCCTTGCGGCTTTAAGCGAAATTGTGGTGGATAAGAGTGTTTTAGAGGGCAAGGAAGTCGGCGGAGTGCCGTTTGTATGCGAGGTTACAACAGATAAGTCAAGCTCGGGTGATATAACGATTGTACCTGTGTCAAAGAGATATTCCCCTGCTCAAACTGCAACGCATATTATCGGCTATACCTCCGACGGTAAGGGCGTATCGGGGCTTGAACTTGCTTTTGATAAGCTTTTGCGTGGTGAATATAACGAGTCAGCTGTTACCTACCGCATGGACTCAAAGCTTGAGCTTATAAAGGGAAAGGAGGTAGTGACAGTTACCGCTCCAAGGGTTTCCACAGGGGTGGTAACAACTCTCGATGCTGATATTCAGCGTATATGTGAGGTGGCGGCGGCAAAGTATATGAAAAAGGGCGCAGTAGTGGTAATGGAGCCTTTTACTGGGGAGCTTCGGGCGGTGGTATCAATGCCGACTTTTGATGTAGAAAACCTTGCAAAAAGCCTAGTTGATACGGAAAATACCCCCATGATTAACCGAGCTTTACACGCATACAGCCTAGGTTCGATTTTCAAGCTTTGCACTGCTGCATCAGCCCTTGAACAGGGCATTTCACCTACACTTGAACATGATTGCCTAGGTGGGATTGATATAGGCGGGCAACATTTTCGCTGTCATAACCTTGCAGGGCATGGAGTGCTTGATATGGAGGGAGCGATAGTTGAGTCATGCAACACCTACTTTATCCACCTTTCAACCTTAGTTGACGGCACGGCATTTTTGCGCACTGCATCAGCTTTTTCTTTTGGTAAGGGGCAATATCTCACCTCCAACATTCGTACACAAGCAGGGTATTTACAAACGCCAAGTGATTTGGTCAATATAGCGGAGGTTGCAAACCTAAGCTTTGGGCAGGGAAAGCTCACTGCAACGCCAATTCAAGTTGCGCAGATGACCTCATCTATAGTAAACGGCGGCAACACACCCCAAGCACAGCTTGTGCTGGGGATTACAGAGGATGGCATAAACGTATCAAAAACGCTTTCAGAGCCTGCATATACAAAGGCGATATCAGAGGAAACAGCAGCGCTTTTGCGCAAATATATGCGTTCAATGGTGCTCGAGGAAACAAAAGTAGGAGTGCGACCCGATACCACAACTGCAGGAGGGAAAACCGCCACTGCACAGACGGGTAAATTCAATGAAAAGGGGGATGAAATTATACAAGGTTGGTTTACGGGTTTCACTCCTGCATATGAGCCGAAGTATGTCATAACTGTCCTTGTGGAGGATGGAGGAAGCGGCTACACCTCTGCCGGGCCTATATTTAAGTACATTGCAGATGAGCTTAAAAGGTTGGGCAAATAGTTGACAAAATGCTCCTATGTGATATAATTATTTATTGGAATATCAAAGAACTTATAAGGCCAAATTCGCAAGGGTTTGCCCATAAAAAGGAGCATAAAATATATGAAGTGGACGGGACTTAACGAGCTTCGCGAGAGCTACCTATCTTTTTTTGAAAGCAAGGGGCATTTGCGTATGGCATCTGCACCACTAATCCCTCACGGTGACAATTCACTGCTTTTAATCAACTCCGGAATGGCACCGCTAAAGAAATACTTTCAAGGGCTTGAAACCCCTCCGAGTAAGCGTGTGACTACCTGCCAGAAGTGCATTCGCACTCCTGATATTGAGCGTGTGGGCAAGACTTCACGTCACGGTACTTATTTTGAAATGCTTGGCAACTTCAGCTTTGGTGACTATTTTAAGCATGAAGCAACTGCGTGGGCGTGGGAATACTTCACCAAGGTGCTTGAAATCCCTTCAGATTTGATTTGGGTATCTGTTTTTGAAGAAGATGACGAAACCGTTGAGATTTGGACTAAGGAAGTCGGCGTATCAGCTGACCATATAGTGCGCATGGGACGTGAGGATAACTTCTGGGAGCATGGAACAGGACCTTGCGGGCCTTGCTCAGAGATATACTTTGACCGTGGTGAGCGACATGGCTGTGGCTCGCCTGATTGTGCTGTGGGATGTGAGTGCGACCGCTATGTAGAGGTGTGGAACCTTGTGTTCACCCAGTTTGATAGTGACGGCAAGGGCAATTATACTCGCCTTGCACACCCCAACATTGACACAGGCATGGGACTAGAACGACTTGCGTGTGTAAGTCAGGATGTTGACAACCTTTTTGAGGTTGACACAATTCAAAATATTATGAAACATATTACTGAAATCACCGGCACAACATATAAAACCAACGAGAAGACCGACGTTTCTTTGCGTGTAATCACCGACCATATTCGTTCAACCGCTTTTATGGTGGCTGACGGAGTTTTGCCCTCGAATGAGGGCAGGGGATATGTACTGCGACGTCTACTGCGCAGAGCTGCACGTCACGGTCGTTTGCTTGGTGTCACAGAGCCGTTTCTAAACAAGGTTTGCAAGACGGTTGCAGACGAGAATTTATCTGCATACCCCGAGCTTATGGAGAAGCTTGACTATATAACAAAGGTTATTCGTGTTGAGGAGGAAAGCTTCGCTAAGACTATCGACCGTGGGTTGGAGCTTATTTCCGAAGAGCTTGATAAGCTTACTGCCGGCGGCACTCTTGTAGGGGAAATCGTGTTCAAGCTGCATGATACCTATGGATTCCCCGTTGACCTTACCCGTGAGCTTTGCGAGGAGCGTGGAATTAGCGTTGACGAGGACGGCTTTACTGCTCTGATGAAAAATCAGCGTGAAACTGCACGTCAAGCACGCAAGTCCAGCACAGAAGCGTGGAAGGATAAAATTGGCGAGGCTATCGCAGGCATTCAAACTGAATTTATAGGGTACAATGCCATGGAGGGCGATGCTAAAGTTAAAGCGATTTTGTCCCAAGGCAAGGCTGTTCAGTCAGCGAGTGAGGGCGAGGAAGTCCTAATCGTTCTTGATAAAACCCCATTTTATGGCGAAAGCGGCGGACAAGTCGGTGATATTGGTGTACTTAAATCAAAGACTGTAAGGCTTAATGTAACTGACACTAAAAAGGCTAAAGCAGGGCAAATTCTGCACTATGCAACCGTTGAAAGCGGAGCTATATTTGTTGATGACATAATAAGCGCACAGGTTGATGAGCAGACAAGGCTTGCTATAATGCGCCATCATACCACAGCCCATCTTATTCAAGCTGCACTGCGCACAGTGCTGGGTGACCATGTTCATCAAGCAGGAAGCTACGTTGACAGCAAGAGAATGCGCTTTGACTTTTCGCATTTTGAGGCGGTTACCCCTGAGCAAATGATTGAAATTGAAAATATATGCAATAGAGTTATCCTTTCAAACAGGAAGGTATATACCGAGGAGATGACCATTGACAAGGCGCGTGAACGTGGAGCTATGGCACTTTTCGGTGAGAAATATGGCGATGTTGTTCGTGTAGTTGAGATAGAAGGCTTTTCAACGGAGCTTTGCGGCGGTACTCATGTTAGTTCAACGGGCGAAATTGGATTGATGAAGATAGTATCCGAAAGCAGTGTTGCAGCAGGCGTACGCAGGCTTGAGGTAGTTTCGGGCACTGAAGTACTTAGCTTGCTTGATTGCACACGTGAGATACTTGCAAATGCATCGAATGCATTGAAGCTTTCAAATGCGTCGGAGCTTGTGACACGTTGCCATACAGTAATGAACGAGCTTAAAGAGCATGAGCGTGAGCTTGAGGCTCTTAATCAGCAGATTGCAAACTCAAAGGTTTACAGCTTGCTTGAAAACGCTGAAATCATAGGGGAAATCGGCGTTATCACCGCCACTCTTGAAAATACAGGCTTAGATGCACTACGCACCCTTGGAGATACGCTGAAAAGCAGTTCGCCTGCAGTCATTGCTTGTATTGCAGGGGTTTCCGATGATAAGTCGAACTTCCTATGCGTATGTGGCGCTGATGCTATTGCAAAAGGCGCTCATGCAGGCAATATAGTGCGTAAGGTTGCCGAAATTGCAGGTGGCAAGGGAGGCGGACGAGCTGATAGCGCAATGGCAGGCATTGCTGATAAGTCCAAAATAGAGCAAGCATTGGCGGCTTTGCCGGAGCTTGTGCGTGAAATGATAAGTTAAAGTTAATGAAAAGGCGGTAGCTATATGAGTTGTATTTTTTGCAAAATTGTTGCGGGGGAAATCCCAAGTAAAAAGGTTTACGAGGACGATGAAATCCTAGCTTTCAACGACGTAAGCCCTGCCGCACCTGTGCATGTGCTTATTATCCCTAAACAGCATATGGCATCAGCCGCTGAAATTACCGATAAGGATGCTCCACTAATAGGGCATATTTTTACGACTATTGCAAAGCTTGCTAAGGAGCTTGAACTTGATGACGGATTTAGAGTTGTCACCAATTGCGGCGAAAACGGCGGGCAGACAGTTAGTCATTTGCACTTCCACTTAATCGGCGGAAGAAAACTCGATACAAAAATGTGCTGATAAATAACAGGAGGTAAAGGCATGGAATTTTACACTCTTAATGTCGCAGGATGCGAGCGCAAGCTACCCATATGTCCAATAAATGATAAACTTTCGATTGCTGCATTTGTTATGTTTTCAGATGTGGAAATCACTGTTGCAAGCGCAGAGGAGCTTATCAAAAAAGCGCCTGAGTGCGATGTAATTGTCACAGCAGAGTCAAAGGGCATACCCCTTGCCTATGAAATGGCAAAACAGCTTGGAATTAAGTATTTCGTTGTGCGAAAGGTACATAAGCTTTATATGGCAGAGCCTTTTTCAATCGAAGTCAAGTCCATCACTCACGAAACAAACCAGATGCTTTACTTAGACGCAACTGAGGCGGAATACATAAAAGGCAAGCGTGTTCTTATAGCTGACGATGTAATAAGCACAGGCGAGAGCATGGCGGCGATTGAAACGCTTGTTGAAAAGGCAGGAGGAAATATTGTCGGCAAATGTGCGGTTCTAGCTGAGGGCAATGCCGCAGATAGAACAGATATTTTCTACTTAGAAAAGCTTCCCTTGTTTTTTAAGGGAGAATAATCATGACGCGTAAAATAGCGGTGATAGGTCTATCCTACATTATCGGGCTGTTTTGCGCCCCCTTTTTTAACAATGATATTTTACTCGTAATAGGCATTGGAATTGCCCTTATAGCAGTGATTTTTATAATTGCGCTTAAGGGCAGCACGCTTAGGTGGCTAGCAGTTGCTTCGGCTGTAATGTCGGTGGCTTTCATTACGCACTTTACCTATGAACGCATGATTTACCTGCCTATTACCGCTTATGATGGTGCTAGTATAGAGCTTAAAGGTACGTTGCTCGAGCGCAAGGATTTAAGCTCGGATATGAGCTTGTATATCATTAGGACAAACCTAAACGGCAATGATGTCAAGGTGGCATTATACGGCGCGCAGGGAAGCGGCGATTATTACGATGAAGTGACAGTGAACGCAAGCCTATACATACCAAAGGATAATGCAATTTTTCCACAAAAGTACTACTACAAATCCCAAGGGATTTTCTTATTCGGAAATAGTAGTGGTGAGATTAGCTTCACAGCGCCAAAAGCTCGACCTTTGCGATATTATTTGCTAACCTATGCGGACTACATCAAGGAGCAGATAAGAGCAATGCTCCCAAAGGAATCGGGAGGGCTGCTTATTGCGACTCTTTTTGGGGATAAATCAGCCTTATCAGAGCAGAGCAAGCTAAACCTCAACCGCTCGGGAATCGGGCATATAACCTCTGTTTCAGGAATGCATTTGGCAATAGTTGTAGGGGTCATAACGGCACTACTTAGGCGAACAAGACTAAGCCGAAAAGCAACCACAGCAATACTGCTCACCCTTGTTGTGGCATTTGTCATCTTTACTGGCATGAATGTGACAGCAATCCGCTGTGCAATAATGATTACAGTATATAACCTAGCTACACTACTTCGGCGCAGGGCGGATTCTCTTTCTGCACTTGGGCTTGCAGCGCTAATTTTAACAATTTTTAGCCCTTATGCCGCTCGAGATACAGGAATGCTTTTATCCATACTGGGTGTTATAGGCGTTGGCCCTGTTGCAGGGGCGATAAATGCGGCTATAAGGCGCAGATGGAAGCTAAAGGGCATTGCGGATACGGTTTGCAGTGCGGCTGTGATGTCCTTTGGAGGCTCAATATGCACGTTCCCTGTTCTGATGCTGACATTTGATGAGGTTTCCCTTATTGCGCCGATTACAAACGTGCTTATTATCCCTGCAAGCACAATCGCGCTGGTGTGCGCGGTGATGTTTGCGATGATAGGAGGGGTTAGCGTTATCGGCACTGCACTGTGCTTTATAGCAGGGATTTGTATGCAGTTTATTCTATGGATTTCGAATTTAATGGCAGGGATGACGCTTGCTTATGTTTCCCTAGGAAGCGGATATATAGTTATTTGGACGTTACTTACACTTACAGCGCTTATTGTGGCTTTTATTATACTAAAGAGATGGTCATTTAGCGGCTGCATTGGACTTGCGGCGGTGGGAGTGCTACTGTGCTCAAGCCTTGTGGTAAAGGTGCTTGAGAGGGACAGCATGAAAATCTCGGTAATGTCAGATGGCACTTATGGCGCAGTGGTATGCACAAGCGAGGAAGCCGCATGGGTGTTTAAGCTTGGAAATGGAAATGATAAGCTTGCAAAGCAGATTAACGATTACTTAAATCTTTATGATATTGACAGGATTGAGCTACTTGCAATGCCCACTATGAGGCAAAGTGAGGTTGCAGTATATTCAAGCAGGTTTGACGATTTTCAGGTTGAGTCGGTCGTAATACCGAACGAAATTATGGACAGCAACCCCCAGTTGTTTGAGGGCTCAAGCAAATTCATTG
>CAZLMF010000016.1:0-10632 GCA_964560565.1 uncultured Oscillospiraceae bacterium | reverse complement strand
CGAAAATCCGTGGGAGCAAACCCCAGCGACTTTAACTTACAAAACTTTGACGGGAAAGCTGTCACGGTTTCTCAAATAGAGGATGCAGTTGAGGCATTGCCTGTATTTGCGCCACGCAAATGCGTTAGCATTTCAAACCTTGATGTGGACAAGCTTTCAGTTGATGAACTCGATAGGCTTATAGGGATAGTAGGGGATATGCCCGATACAGCGCTATTGCTTTTCTACATCACAAGCCTTGAGATAAAGCTTGTGAGTAAGGTGAAAAAGCTCCTCACTGCTATTTCTAAGGCAGGGGAGGTATGCGAGCTTAAACAGGGGACACCCAACGAGCTTGCAAAGCTTACCATAACAAAAGTGGAAAGCGCAGAGTGCGAAATCAGTATGTCTGATGCGGTTTACCTTGCAAATCAAACCCTATGCAACAGAATGCTGCTGCAAAATGAAGTTGACAAGCTTATTTCTTTTGTAGGCAAAGGCAAGATTACAAGGCAGATAATCGACAGTTTAGTAAGTCAACAAATTGAAACAAGCACCTTTACCCTTGCAAAGGCAGTTATTGCGGGGAACTTTAAGCAAGCACTGGGTATAATAGACGAGCTTTTTTATCAGCGTATTGATGCCATTGCGATTTTATCTGCCCTTTCAATGACTTTTATGGACTTGTACCGAGCAAGGGCGGCGATTACCGCAGGTGTTTCCGAGGCAAAAGTAGCGGAGGACTTTGGATACCCAAAGAACAGGATGTTTGCGGTCAGCAATGCCTTTAGGGATGCACGAAGGATTACCGCCCCAAGGCTTAGGGAATGTATCACACTGCTTGCAGATGCAGATATTGCACTTAAATCCACACGCACAGACCCCAGAACTATCGTTGAGCAGACAGTAGTTCAAATGATGATGAGCAGTGAGGGCACAAGATGAGCCAAACAGAAAAGATAAGGCTTACTCAAGCGGTCATAGTCGAGGGGAAGTACGATAAAATCAAGCTTTCAAGCATTCTTGATGCAGTGATTATACCCACAGATGGTTTCTCAATCTATAAAGATAAAGAAAAGCTTGAGCTTATTAAAGCACTTGCAATAAAAAGCGGAATTATTATACTTACCGACAGTGATACTGCGGGCTTTCAAATCCGCAGCTATATAAAGGGCGCAGTGCATGAGGGGGAAATAATCAACGTGTACTGTCCCGAGCTTTTAGGCAAGGAAAAGCGCAAGAGAGCACCCTCAAAGGAGGGAATGCTAGGCGTTGAGGGGATACCGGTTAATGCCCTTGTGGAAGCCTTTAGTGTCGCAGGGGTAGGTTTTAAAAGACAAGAGCCCAACAATCCTCCAATTTCAAAGATGGACCTTTACAACGACGGTTTAAGCGGAACAGACGGCAGCAGAACACGCCGCCTAAAGCTGCTAAAGCAGTTAGGGCTGCCAAGCTTGCTAAGCGCCAACTCAATCCCTGGGATACTTAATACTCTGCTCACAAGGGATCAATATAAACAAGCAATAAAGAGATTGGATGAGGAATGCTGATATGGTTTTTTCAAGCGTAACTTTTTTGTTTTTTTACTTACCGATAACGCTTTTTATCTACTACATTGTCCCGTATAAATGGAAGAACTTTGTTTTATTTTTAACGGGCTTGATTTTTTACGCATGGGGCGAGCCGATTTATATCGCAATGATGATACTGTCAACGCTAATTGATTATGTTTGTGGCAGGTTCATGGAACTATCTAAGACACAGCGTGGCAGGAAGATATGCCTACTTGCATCTGTATTGATGAATCTATCCCTGCTTAGTGTGTTTAAGTACAGCTCATTTTTTATTACCAGTATAAATGCAGTGTTCGGGACAAGCATTCCCGACCCGAAATTGCCACTACCTATCGGAATTTCATTCTTTACCTTTCAAAGCATGTCTTATACGATTGATCTGTACTGGAGAAACGTTAAGGTGCAGCGCAGTTTCATAAATTTCT
Organism: uncultured Oscillospiraceae bacterium; assembly: GCA_964560565.1. Classification (GTDB taxonomy): domain Bacteria; phylum Bacillota; class Clostridia; order Oscillospirales; family Ruminococcaceae; genus CAZLMF01. The sequence goes on along the minus strand of CAZLMF010000016.1, from coordinate 8,654 downwards.
CAAGCTATGTTTCGATGTTCCCGCAAATTGTTGCAGGGCCTATCGTGCGTTACGGCGATGTAGCAAAGGAACTTGAAAGCAGAACGATTACTGTAAATATGGTGGGCGAGGGTGTTGGAATATTTATTCGAGGACTTGCGAAAAAGGTTCTCCTTGCCAATAGTATAGGAATGCTTTGGTCGCAGATTAAAGCGATGCCCATAGGGGAACTGCCTGCTGCAACGGCATGGATTGGCATACTTGCCTTTGCTTTTCAGATTTATTTTGACTTTAGCGGATACTCGGATATGGCGGTGGGACTTGGCAAAATGCTGGGCTTTAAGTTCCCTCAAAACTTTGACCACCCCTATATTTCAAAGAGCATAAGCGAGTTTTGGCGCAGATGGCATATGACCTTAGGAGGATGGTTTAGGGAGTATTTATATATCCCCTTGGGAGGCAACAGAAACGGCACATTTCAAACTGTGCGAAATCTGTTGATAGTGTGGTTTTTAACAGGACTATGGCATGGTGCCAGTTGGAACTTTGTGCTTTGGGGTGTATATTTCGGTGTGATTATTATTGCAGAGCGCTTCTTCTTAAAGAAGCTGCTTGAAAAGCTGCCGAGCTTTGTGCAGATAATGTACACATTCCTGCTAGTGCTGTTTGGCTGGGTAATTTTCGAAGCGCCTGATGTTGTCGGTGCGATGGATTACTTTAGTGCAATGTTTGGCGGAAGCGGCAAATTGTTTGACTCTAACACACTTTATATGCTTGGCGGCTATGGGTTGATATTCATTGTTTGTATATTCGCATCAACGGAGTGGTTTAGGAAAATTCATGCTTGGCTGCTTGGAAAGCTACCAAACTCACTACCCTATGCAGAACCTGTACTACAACTGATAATCATGCTTGTTTGCACAGCGTATTTGGTTGATTCAACCTACAATCCGTTCTTATATTTCCGCTTTTAATTGCGATTCGGTGAAAGGAGTCGGCTTATGACAGCAAATAAGCTTTCAGCTATAGTGTTCTTTTTCTTTTTAGTGGCGACAATGCTAATAAGTACATTCATGCCTAAGAGGGAGTTTTCAGAGGCGGAAAATCGTTATCTTCAGGATATGCCTTCGCCCAGTGTGGAGGGGTATCTCGACTCCACATATATGGAGGATGTTGACACCTATACAGCGGATCATATTGTTATGCGAAATGTATGGATTGAAGCAAAAACCCGTATAGAGCTGATTTCTGGAAAGAAGGAAGTCGGCGGAGTATTTGTCCTTGAGGATAGACTAATCCAAAGGGTGAGCAAAGCAAATGAAACCGAAGTGGCACGCAGTATTTCTGCGATAAATGACTATGCGCAGCGTTACAGCAACATACCTATATATGTGATGATTGCGCCGACAGCTCAAGCTGTGTATGCGGATATGCTGCCAAAGTATGCTGGCGTATTTGATCAACAAGGCTTTATAAACGATACTTACAAGGAGCTTTCCGATAATATCAAAAAAATCGATGTTTCAGCAGTGCTAAATGCAAATAGGGATGAATATATTTTCTATCGCAATGACCATCACTGGACAACATTAGGGGCATACTATGCGTATATGATTGCAGCAAAGGATATGGGACTTAACCCGAGCTCAATCAGCACCTATGACATTGAACATGCATCAAATGATTTCAAAGGAACGCTTTATTCCAAAAACCTCTATAATGGTTTTGAAGCGGACACGATTGACTTCTATCACCCTACAAAGGGTACAAATATAGTAAGCGTTGGAGTGCTAGGCGGCGACGGGATGACCAATTATGACAGTATGTACTTTCGTGAATATCTAGGTAAAAAGGATAAGTATTCTTCATTTTTAGGGCAAAATCAACCTTTGGTTACCATTAAGACCAACAAGGAGGACGCAGGCAAGCTTCTAATTATCAAGGATTCTTACGCTCATTGCCTAGCGCCGTTTTTTACTTCCCATTATAGTGAAATTACACTGGTTGATTTGCGCTATATCAACATTGCAATTTCCGAGCTGGTTGATGTAGAAAGCTACTCACAAATATTAGTTATGTACAATGCAACTAACTTTGCCGAGGATACCAATATCCGCAAGCTAAACTTCTAGAAAACTTTTTAAAGCTATTTTAGCATTTTCAAGCTGAAAACAGCGTATTTTTGCGCCGATTTACACTTTTTCAGTAAAAACCACGAAATTTATGTTTTAATAGCAGTGGCTAAACTAATTAATTTGCATACTATGACATTAAGCAGGGAAACTCGTGGGTGAGGGCGCGGGTGGTGCTTCGTAAATCGTAGCATCCACAGGGGAGCCCGCGTTGTTGCCGCTCGCAAAGAACGGTAAACTTACCTGCTTAATATAAGAGCGGTCATAGGTAGTTATACCTATGACCGTTTTTATTACCAGTTAAAAATACTGCTTTACAAAACTTAATTGTAAACTTGTTCATAAAACGTGTATATTTGAGTCGAATAATATTGACGTTATCGAGATTATGTTATACAATTATTGTTAGACTATTGTGACCGGAGGGGTGTATATGGGAGTAATTGTTTCTGCATCAATACTTGGCGCTGACCTTTCACAGCTTGAAACTGAAATTAAGCGTGCACAAGCTGCAGGCGCTGACATGATACATATTGACGTAATGGATGGTAATTTTGTAGATAACCTTTCCTTTGGTATGCCTGTTGTGGGGGCTATAAGGAAACACACAAGGCTTACCTTTGATGTGCACTTGATGGTTTCTAAGCCTCAAAAGCAAATTGAGGAGTTCGCTCGTATGGGTGCGGATATGATAACCTTTCACTTAGAGAGCAACTGCGACCCCGATAAAACCATTGACCTTATCCATCAGTGCGGCAAAAAAGCAGGCATATCAATCAGACCTGACACGCCTGCACAGCAGATTTATAGATATTTAGACAAGCTTGAGCTTGTGCTTCTAATGGCAGTTGAGCCGGGTTATGGAGGGCAACCTCTGCGTGAGGATGTGCTCGATAAAATCCGTACATTGCATGACTACTGCGATGAGCAGGAATACGACATAATAATAAGCGTTGACGGCGGAGTCAATGATACCACAGCGCCCCTTTGTACTAAAGCAGGGGCAAATCTACTTGTTATGGGCACTCACTTATTTGGCAGCGAGGATATGGCAAAGGCAATAAAGCGTATTCGCTCACTGGTGTAGATTTTATTTACGCTAGGCAAGCTGCAAAGCTATTACTGTGACAGCGTTCTTGGGGATGATGCATTTATGTGTTTCGGCAGTTCTTGCACAGTGGATGTCCCCTCTGCCCACTATTTTTGAAAACTCACGAATTGTTGCGGACAAACGCTCCTCAAGTCGGCTAAATGTGTATAAAACAAGGCGATAGTGCCCGTTTAGCATATAAAGCTGGCTGTCATGGAGGACATGGCTATACCTTGTGTAAAGCTGACTGCCAAGAGCAAGCATTGCATCAAGACTTGCACATTCGCATATCAACCCAGTATATGGGCTGCTTTTAGGTTTTACAGCATGAACTGCATTGTCGGTAAGCGGTGAAATATAAAGCATACAGCCTCCATCACTGCGCGGAAAAGCTTCGATATAGAGCTTTTCAGTGCAAAGGTCGATGTTCTTCTGGGCACGGACAAGAGCAAGCAGCTCAACAAGCAGCCGTTTTGTTTCAGGGTCCTTGCAGCTTAGACGCTCAAAGCAAATGTCATAGTCAGACATATCAAGCTCATTTAAAACTATCTTGACGGTGTTTCCACCAATAACCTCAATTTGCATAGGAATATCATCTCCATTTTACTATATATTAAGTACTGCAAAAGAAATATTCGTCTTTGGCGAGAAAAGGATGTAGATCAATGTCCGAAAAGATCAGGTATACGAAAACTGAAACTTCAAAAATGATAGACCTTTTGATTGCGCTTATGGCACTCCTTGTTATGGCGGTTTATTTTCACGGCACAAGAGTGATTACACTTGCGCTTTCCAGTATTTTAATATGTGTGATTACGGATGTATTATGCTCACTATTGCGCCACAAAAAATATAAATTTGAGCTTTCCAGCGTGGTAGTGGGGCTTACTCTTACACTGCTTATGCCTGCTACTGTGCCATATTTTGTGCTTATGTTTGCAGGATTTTTAGGTATCTCAATCGGCAAGCATGTTTTTGGCGGCACAGGAAACTATATTTTTAATCCTACTGCGGTTGGATATGCTTTCGCTGTTTTATGCTGGGGTAAACAGGTACTATTGTTCCCAAGACCTTTTGACAGCATACCCCTAAGCGGCGAGTTCGCCGGTACGCTCTCACATTCACTGGGCTATTCCTTACAGCAAAGCTCACTTCCTGTATTATCGGATATAGACCTATGGCTAGGGCGATTTGTAGGGCCTATGGGTGCGACTCACGTAATAGTACTTGCTGTGTGCGCTGTGTTCCTAATTGCTCGAAAAACTGTATCTGGTATTACGTTTTCAAGCGCAGTTATAACTACTACAGCGCTTGCGGCATTGTTCCCAAGACTGCAAAGCTTAAATATGCTTGACAGCATTTCTTACGAGCTTGTAAGTGGAATTTTTCTCTTTGGACTATTATTTATGGCAAGTGACCCGACTACAATGCCTAAAACAAGGCTGGGAAGGTTTTGGCAGGGGATAGCCCTTGCGTTGCTTGTCTTTGCATACCGTCATTTTGGACTGCTTGAAAACAGTTTTGTGTTTGCACTGCTAATTGTAAATGCAATGCGTAACTCCTTCGATAAACGCTTTTTCCATCCAATTGCTGCTGTAAAGCGCAAGTTGCAAGAGTTTGAGGTAAAGAACAAGGAATGCCTCGATTCAGGCACAAGGGCAAGCGTTTGTGCAGTGCAGGCGAAGCCTAAAGAGCTCACGAAAATAGAGGAAAATAAGGAGGGCGAAAATGCGCAGTAACGAGCAGATAAAAGAAAGCATTGCAAAGCCCGAAAGAATTCATAATTGGTATGAGGGGCTTATTGAGCGAAATCCAGTGCTGGTGTCGGGAATGATAATTGCACCTGCCGTTATTGTGGCAAATAATTTGCAGGACACGCTTCTCTATGCATTTGTGTTTACCTTTGTGACATTTATAACCATTATGGTTGCTTCATATATACCACGCAATATTGTATATACTGTTCGTATAATTTTATATGTTATTATTGCAGCACTTGTGTATGCGGCTATGGCGGCACTTTTCGACTTTCAAGAGGATACTGTGCTTAGAATCTTTCTACCGTTGACTATTACAAATGGATTGATAGTATCGAAATCTGAAAGAAGGTTTTTTAAGCTTACAAAGGGCAAAATGATGTTAGAAGCGGCATGCAATATAGTTGGCTTTGATGCAGCAATACTTCTTATTGCGGCTATAAGGGAGCTTTTTGGCAAGGGCGCTTTAATGGGCAACGAGGTCAATATAGTGGTTCATATACCTGCCCTTTCCGAGCCTTTTGGAGGCTTTATCCTAATTGGAATTTTAGCGGCGTTTTTGCGATATATTCTCACCCTATTCGATAAGCAGAAAAGGGAGGGAAACTAATGGAAATTTTATCAAGGATAATATCCGTTGCACTTATTGCGATTTTTGCTGAAAACATTGTCTTTAGCCGTGGTATTGGCGTAAGCTCAATGTTTGCAGCCTCAAAAAACAGAAGCGAATTATTTGGCTTTGGGGTAATCATCACCTTCATCACAACCGTTTCAAGCATAATAGCTTACTTTATCGGTCTAAAACCTGGAGAGAATGACTCCTCATATATATATATGCCGCTAATATATGTCTTGATTATAGGCGTGGTGTATATAATTACATTATTAGTTGTGTGGAGAGTAGCGCATAAGCTTTTCTTGGAGATAAAAAAGTTTGTACACCTTTCAGCATTCAACTGTGCGGTGCTAGGTGCGCTATTTATCAATTACTACACTAAGTCAACTTTACTGGAATATATAGGATTTGGACTTGGAACAGGCATAGGATTCATTTTAGCAACATATCTTTTATCTATAGGATATAAAAAGCTCAACTCAAATGCTATCCCCGATGCATTCAAAGGCTTTCCTGTAATGATGATTTATGTTGGAATTTTATCAATGGCGTTTTATGGCATATCGGGATATAGTGCCGGTATATAAGTTTAAGACAATGGGATATAGAAATGGGGTATGAAAATGGGTCGCAAGGTCAAGCGCACGAAAAAGATTTATCATTACCGCAAGCGCAGTAAGCTTAGAACTGTGCTATCGGTGATTATTTCCGTTGTAGTTCTAAGTGCGCTGGTTATTGTTGGTTACGGAGTGGGCAAGCCTATTATGGAGTTTTTGCGCAACCGTGAGCAGCTCACAAGCGACATAAGTTCATTTGTACCCGATCAGACTTCACTTCCAAGTGAATCGCTTGATTCAAGCTCACAGGATGAAGTGCCATCCTCAAGTGCCACTGAGCCAGGTACAGCAGTTGAGGAACAGCTGATTTTGGAAGTACCTGTTGATATTGCCTCTGATGCGACAAAGCTTGATGCATACCTAAAAAATGCTGTTGATGATGGGTATACCGCCGCGGTGGTAATGCTCAAGGACGAAAAAGGCTATTTCCTCTATGACACGAATAATGAGCTTGCTAAAACAGCGTCCGCAATCGCAGGCACACGCAAGCTAAGCGATATATCAGCGCAGATAAAAACGGCAGGACTAACTGCAATCGCAAGAATAAATACAATGCAGGATCCGCTTTCAACCACCTTTGATAAGAGTATATGCATTAAGTTTACAAACGGGGTTACCTCGTGGCTAGATACTACACCCGAAAAGGGTGGTAAACGCTGGGTTGACCCTCTTAGCGCTGAGTCTGCTACCTTTGTAGCAGGGATTGCAAAGGAAATTGCAGAGGGTGGCTTTGACAGCATAATATACTCAACCTTTATTTTCCCTGAGTTTATCAGCCTTGATTATCCGCTGATAGGGGATAAATACCGTGCCTCAGATAGGCACACAGGGCTATTAAACATCTTGAATGAGGGGCAAAAAGCAATAGCAGAAACAGATGCTCAAATAGTAGTCGAAACCAGTGCAAAGCGCATAGTAGAAGGTGAAGAGGATATTTTCCGTCCTACTGACCTTATACCTGCAAATGTTATAGTTACCTACAATAATGCGGAAGTTGGCAGCTCCTATATAAGCGGCGAGAATGCAATTGCCTTAAGTGATAAGCTTGGGGAGCGTGTTAAGCAGGTTTATACAGAAATAGGGAAGCTTGCAGGGGAGCTTAAGATCCTGCCATGCATTGAAACTGAAGGGCTTACAGATGCGGAGATTCTAGAGATAATTTCAGCCTTGCAGGATATGGGTTATGAGAAATATTATTTAAGATAAACAAATGAGCAGTCAGCTTTACTGACTGCTCATTTTATTTGGTATAACTACATTCCTATTGTATCAAGCCACGCATTTGCGATTACGCCTGCACCCTCAAGGGTTGGGTGAACACCATCCGCCGCCCAAAACTGCGCAGGGCGCTGAGTTTGCTTAGCGGCGAAGATGCCGTCGAGAGGGACATACAATGCGCCAAACTCAACCGCAAGCTCTCGTCCTGCTGTAATTTTCGGATCAAGGTCGCTCCTCCACTGCTTGCGGTCATCGGGAAATGGTAGGACAAAGGGTTCAAGAATTATAAGCCTTAGGTTAGGATTTGCGGCTAATGCTTTAGTAAGAAGGTCACGGTATCCCTCTTTATACTTTTCAGCAGAAGTTTCGTCGTCATCATCAAACTTGCGCCATGTATCATTGACACCGATTAAAATGCTTAGGACATCGGGAGCAAGGTCAATGCATTCTTCCTGCCAGCGTGCCTGCAAGTCAACCACACGGTTGCCGCTAACGCCACGGTTGAGTATTTTAAGCCCAAGCTCGGGATATTTCGATTGCAGTTGTGCGGTGATAAGTGCAACGTATCCGAAGCCTAAGCCATTATCGCCGTAAAGTCTGCCGCAATCAGTAATGCTGTCACCTTGAAACAAAATAGTATCGTCTTTTTTAAGAAAGTTCATTATTTAACCTCCAAAATATATTCAAGTAAATTATACTGCGTTTTATTACGAAAAACAAGTCAAGTGTTGCAACTTTGTACTTGTATGTTTTTGCAAGAAATGATATACTTATCTGTAATCTCTTATTTTTATTATGGCTTTGGAGGTAACTATGCAGCAAATTACCGAAACAATGGAGATAGGTCAGCGCAAGGTGAATTCCATTGTCAATGAAATTGGCAGGGTTATTTTAGGCAAGCGTGAACAGGTGAAAATGATAGTGGTTGCGCTGTTGTCAGGTGGCCATGTTCTAATTGAGGACGTTCCCGGAGTTGGGAAGACAACTCTTGCTATGGCACTCGCCCATGCAACTGGGCTTACCTACAAGCGTGCGCAGTTCACCCCCGATGTAATGGCATCGGACATAACAGGCTTTACAATGTTCAATAAGGAAGCTAACTGCTTTGAATATCGTGATGGGCTTGTAATGTGCAATATTCTGCTTGCGGATGAGATTAACCGCACCTCGCCTAAAACCCAATCAGCACTCCTTGAGGCAATGGAGGAGAGCAACGTTACGGTTGACGGCACAAAGCATGAGTTG
>CAZLMF010000015.1:0-27345 GCA_964560565.1 uncultured Oscillospiraceae bacterium | reverse complement strand
TGCTCCATTGCTGCTTTAGCTGCTGTTTCAGCTGCTGACTGCGCTGCAAAAGGAGTTGACTTCTTTGAACCGCGGAAGCCAAGACCGCCTGAGCTTGCCCATGAAAGAGCGTTGCCCTGAAGATCGGTGATAGTTACTATTGTATTGTTGAAGGTGGACTGAATATGCACAGCTCCACTCTCAATATTCTTACGTTCGCGACGCCTTCTTACGGGTGCCTTTTTTCCTTTAGTCAATTCCCCTCCTTACTTCTTCTTGTTAGCAATGGTCTTAACGGGACCCTTGCGAGTTCTTGCGTTAGTCTTTGTGCGCTGACCGCGAACGGGTAGCCCCTTGCGATGACGCAGGCCGCGATAGCAGCCAATTTCAACTAGGCGCTTAATATTAAGTGCAACTGTTCTGCGAAGGTCACCCTCCACAATATAGCCGCCCTTATCTATAAGTTCACGTAGCTTAGCAACTTCATCCTCAGTAAGGTCACGAACCCTTGTTTCAGGGCTTACATTTGCCTTAGCGAGTATTTCACTTGCTGATTTGCAACCAATTCCATAGATATAAGTGAGTCCAATTTCAACTCGCTTGTCTTTAGGAAGGTCAACACCTGCAATACGTGCCATTCCTTTACCTCCAATTCTGTTTGGCTATTAGCCTTGACGCTGCTTATGCTTGGGATTCTGACAAATTACCATAACGCGACCCTTGCGCTTGATAACCTTGCATTTCTCACACATAGGCTTAACGGATGGTCTTACTTTCATCTTAGTTCCTCCTATTGTTGAAGCTTATAATCACTTCGCTCGCCATGTAATTCGGCCCTTAGTAAGATCGTAGGGTGACATTTCAATAGTCACCTTATCACCCGGCAAAATGCGGATATAATTCATTCTAAGTTTACCTGAAACATGGGCGAGAATTTTATGCCCGTTGGCTAGCTCGACTTGAAACGTTGCATTGGGTAGTGCATCTACAACTATACCCTCAACTTCAATAACGTCGTCTTTAGACAAGTTCATTACCTCCCCTGTCGGTGCGATTGAAGGGCATTAGAAGCCCTCTTAGCTTTTTATTTGTCATGTCGGTCAGTTCATATACTGTCTTAGTTTGGCTTAAATGCCGCAGCTTTTTCCGCTTTGGCTTTTCAATAAGTCTTCTTCTACCATCTGCAATATACGCATAGTCATGTTCAACACTCAGCACAATATGGAATATTCCCTTATCGTGCCCTGCGGTAGATTTAACGACCCTTCCAGCTGTTATCTCCATTTTTCCCCTCCTACGGCTTGGTTAAGATGACCGCCCCGCCGGAGGTAATGGCGATTGTATGCTCAAAATGAGCTGATAATTTTCCGCTTTTGGTTTTCACAGTCCATTTGTTTGGCATTACCCAAACATCCTCACCGACTTCATTGATCATAGGCTCAATCGCTATAGTCATACCCGCAACTAGCCTTATTCCCCTTCCTGGATTTCCGTAGTTTGGTACATCGGGCAGCTCATGCAGGTTTTCACCGACTCCATGCCCTATATACTTTCTAACCACCGCATATCCATGGGAAGTATTGTATTCCTCTATGGCGTGGGAAATATCTCCTATACGATTACCCGGTTTTGCTTGTGCTATACCTGCATAAAGGCTTTGCTCGGTCACCTCCATGAGGCGCTTAGCCTCATTAGAAACCTTACCAACCCCGAAGGTAGCTGCATTATCACCGTGATAACCATTGTAATAAGCCCCCACATCGACGCTTACAATGTCGCCATCCTTAATCACACGCTTTTTCGAAGGTATCCCATGAATGACTTCATCATTTATGGAGATACATGCGCTCCCTTCGAAGCCTCCATACCCTAAAAACGAGGGCTTTGCTCCGGTGGAAACTATATAGCGGTGAAGAATTTTATCAAGCTCAAATGTGGTCATACCTACTGCTACCGTCTCTCCTGCAAGCTTTAGCGCCCTTGCTGAGATTATGCAAGCTTCACGCATTAGCTCGAGTTGACTGGTAGATTTAATCGGTATCATATTAACCCTTCACAGCGGCAAGAGTAAGCTTTGAGGTATCGTCTACCTGTTCCTGCCCAATGACAGTAACAAGCTTGCCCTTTCCGTCGTAATAGCCCTTAAGCGGTGCTGTTTGCTCGTGATAAACTCTCAAGCGTTCAGCTACTGTATCGGGCTGGTCGTCCTTGCGCAAAATTGTGCTGCTGCCGCATTTGTCGCACTTTCCTTGTACAGATGAGGGTTTATACTCAATGTGATAGGAAGCGCCGCAGCTTTCGCATACTCGCCTGCCTCCAAGCCTGTGCTTTATGGTCTCATCATGGACAAAAATCTCAATGACTTTGTCAATTTGGATACCCATTGCATCTAAAGCTTGTGCCTGCGCAACCGTACGGGGAAAGCCGTCAAGTATGAAGCCCTCTCCGCAGTCGTTCTGCGCTAATCTTTCCTTTATAATGCCTATTACAACCTCATCAGGCACTAGCTGCCCGGACTCCATATAAGCTTTTGCCTTTAGTCCGGATTCGGTGCCATTTTTAACAGCCTCACGCATAATATTGCCTGTTGAGATTTGCGGAATTTTCAACGCTCCAGAGATAACCTCTGCCTGCGTTCCTTTTCCCGCACCTGGGGCGCCTAGTAAAATCAAATTCATAGTATACTCCTATTCAAGGAAGCCCTTGTGGTGCCTCATCATCATCTGGCTCTCTAAAGTACGAACGGTTTCAAGTGCCACGTTAACTATAATCAAGATTGAAGTTCCTCCGATTGCAATGTTTACGCCTGAAATGGCACCAAACATAATCGGGAAAACTGCAATTATGCCAAGGAAAATTGCGCCGATAAGCGTAATCTTCGACAACACCCTTGAGATGAAGTCTGACGTAGGCCTGCCTGGGCGAATGCCCGGGATTGCACCGTTGTTTTTACGGAGATTATTGGCAATCTCAACTGGATTATACTGAATTGCAACATAGAAATAGTTAAATCCAATAATGAGTAAGAAGTAAAGCACCGCATAAAACGGATTTGTGTACTTAAACAACCAAAGCACCCAGTACCAGAGGTTCTTTGTCTCTGGATTTGGCAAAAATGCCCCGATAGTGCCGGGTATGCTCATAATCGACATTGCAAAGATAATCGGCATTACGCCGCTCATTACAACCTTAATCGGAATATGAGTACTCTGTCCGCCATACATCTTCCTGCCAACTACACGCTTTGCGTATTGCACTGGAATGCGTCGCTCTGCGTTTGTCATTGTAATGATGAATGCGATCATCATTATGAAAATGATAAGAATAATCGGTACTAGGAAAACATACTTTGTATCTGTGCCAATTAGCATTAACAGCGAGATAACCGCACCTGGACCCCTTGAGATAATTCCTGCAAACAGGATAATGGAAATACCGTTGCCAATGCCCTTCTCGTTGACTTGCTCACCCAGCCAGACAATCAGCGAAGTTCCCGCAGTGAATGTAAGTATAATTACAATTGCTGCGTAAATTCCGGAGAATCCTGTGGTGTAGTCAACCGCGCCGCTATTGCGCAGCGTTAGGTAATAAGCAAACGCTTGAACGAGTCCAATGCCAAGTGCCACATATTTTGTGATTCTGTTAATCTTTTTGCGTCCTACCTCGCCTTCCTTAGCAAGGCGCTCAAGAGGAGGAATCGCAACAGTAAGTAGCTGCATTATGATGGATGCGTTAATGTAGGGGAGAATGCTCATTGCAAAGAGCGTTGCATTAGCAAAGCTTCCTCCCGTAAGAACATTAAGGTAACCGAGCATGCTACCGCTGTCAGCTGCGATCATATCGCTCATAACACTTGGATTGAGGTACGGTACAGGAATCGCTGAACCGACACGGAAGATGATTATAACAAACAGAGTGTAAAGCAACTTCTTCCTTAGATCGGGAATTTTCCACGCGTTTCTAAAGGTCTCAAACACTTTATATCACCTCTGCCTTTCCTCCTGCGTTTTCAAGCTTCTCCTTAGCTGACTTTGTATAAGCTGTTACCTTAACAGTAAGCTTCTTGTTGATTTCGCCGTTGCCGAGAACCTTAATTCCATCATAAGCCTTCTTAACAAGCCCTGATGCAATAATAGCCTCAGTATCAACAGTTGCGCCCTCTTCAAAACGCTCATTCAAATCAGAAATCTTTATAGTAGAATATTTCTTTGCGAAGATATTTATGAAGCCCCTCTTTGGAACTCGTCTTTGAAGTGGCATCTGTCCGCCTTCAAATCCTGGTCTTACTCCGCCGCCTGAGCGAGCATTTTGTCCCTTATGACCCTTGCCAGCGGTTTTGCCGCTTCCTGAGCCATGACCTCTGCCCACGCGAAAAGCTTTCTTGGTTGAACCCTGTGCGGGAGATAATTCATGCAGTTTCATTCTTTGCACCTCCTATCAGAAGTTAGATTGATTATAAACCGCAAGCTTTAATCTAAGCTTCCGATACTTTTATAAGATGGTTAATCGTCTTGATTTTGCCTTTGGTAGCCTCATTGTCAGGCTGCTCAGTCACATCGCCAATTTTCTTTAATCCAAGCGAGTGAGCTGTGGCAATCTGATATTTCTTACTGCCGATAAGGCTTTTAACAAGTTTAATTTTTAGTGCCATGTGCTCTCCTCCTTAGCCTAGAATTTCCTTGACTGTCTTGCCCCTGGTATCAGCAACCTGTTGAGCAGTTCTTAGTCGGCTGAGTCCTTCTATTGTTGCTCTAACAACATTGCATTCGTTGTTTGAGCGAAGTGACTTTGTACGAATGTCCTTAATTCCTGCCATCTCGATAACCGCACGGACTGGTCCGCCTGCGATAACTCCTGTACCTTCTCCGGCTGGTTTTAAGAGCACTCTGCCCGCGCCAAACTTACCAATAATCTCATGTGGGATAGTTGTACCCCTGAGCGCCACATTGACCAAGTTTTTACGAGCGTCTTGAATTGCCTTGCGAATAGCATCGGAAATTTCGCTTGACTTACCTAGTCCAAAGCCAACGATACCGTTGCCGTCTCCTACAACAACAAGCGCAGAAAACTTAATTACACGTCCGCCCTTAACTGTCTTTGATACGCGGTTGTAGGTGACAAGTCTCTCTTGTAGCTCAAGTTTTGATGCATCTATAAGTGCCAAAAATATTCCCTCCTCAATTAGAACTCAAGTCCGCCCGAACGAGCGCCCTGTGCTAGCTCCTTAACGCGACCGTGATAAATATACCCGCCACGGTCAAAAACGACTTTGCTTATTCCCTTAGCCTTAGCTTTTTCTGCAATAAGCTCGCCTACCTTGCGTGCGCTTTCGATATTGCCACCGTTACCTTCGAAATCCTTATCCATAGAGGATGCAGATGCTAGGGTAACCCCTGCTACATCGTCAATTAGCTGCGCATAGATATGCTTAGTGGAGCGAAATACGTCAAGGCGTGGACACTGGGCAGTTCCGGATATCTTAGCACGAACTCTCTTGTGCCTCTTTAGTCTTGCCTTATTACTATCAGGCTTCTTTACCATGTATACTCACTCCTTACTTCTTAGTGCCCTTACCCGCCTTGCCTTCCTTACGGATAATGACCTCTCCTGCATATTTTATTCCCTTGCCCTTATAAGGCTCAGGCGGACGCTTTCCGCGTACCTCAGAAGCATACTGACCAACCTTCTGCTTATCAATTCCTGATACTACAATCTTGTTTGCTGAAGGAACATCAAGCTTGATATCCTCATTCTCGGACATAATCACTTGATGTGAATATCCAAGGTTCATTACGATTGTATTACCCTGCTTAACTACACGATAGCCTACGCCAGAAACCTCAAGGTTCTTGCTAAAGCCATTTGTAACACCCTCTACCATGTTTACAAGTAGAGTGCGTGAAAGACCGTGCAGTGAGCGATGCTCTTGCTCATCAGATGGACGTGTAACAAAAAGCTCCGCGCCATCCTGCTTAATAGTCATGCTCTTATGAAAAGTCTTCTTAAGAGTACCTTTTGGCCCCTTAACCGTCACTTGGCTGCCGTCGATTTTTACCTCAACGCCTGCTGGAACGGCAATTGGGCTCCTGCCTATTCTTGACATTGCCTTTCCTCCTTACCAAATGAATGCAAGCACTTCGCCGCCAACATTCTCTTGTCTTGCCTTTTTATCGGTCATTATCCCCTTGGATGTAGAAACAACAGCCACACCAAGCCCCTTTATTACCTTAGGCATATCCTCACAGCTTGAGTATATGCGAAGACCGGGCTTAGATACCCTGCGAAGACCGGTAATAACCTGCGAGCGGTTTTCACCGTACTTCAAGGTGACTCTGATAATTCCCTGCTTTGTATCCTCGATCATCTGATAGCCTTTTACATAGCCTTCATCGACGAGAATTTGAACGATGGCCTTCTTAACCCTAGAAGCAGGTATATCAACCGTTGGATGCTTCGCGGAGTTTGCGTTGCGAATTCGCGTCAGCAGATCTGCGATTGAATCTGTGATTTGCATTTATATTACCTCCTTCTTACCAGCTAGCCTTTCTCACGCCGGGAATCTGTCCCTTGTGAGCAAGTTCTCTAAAGCAAATGCGGCAAATGCCGTACTTGCGCAAATATGCGTGTGGTCTTCCGCAAAGCTTGCACCTATTGTATGCACGGGTAGAATACTTTGGCGTAGCTTGCTGTTTATTAACTAATGATTTCTTAGCCATTATTTACCCTCCTGCTTGTTAAACGGTGCGCCCATAAGTGAGAGCATTTCTCTTGCTTCCTCGTCACTCTTAGCGGTTGTTATAATGTTTATATCCATACCTCTGACGGTATCGATTTTATCATACTCAATTTCTGGGAAAATGAGTTGCTCCTTCAGACCTACGGAGTAGTTACCTCTTCCGTCAAAGGAGTTGGGGTTAATTCCCCTGAAGTCACGGACGCGTGGTAGCGCAACATTGAAGAATCTGTCAACAAATTCATACATCTGCTCGCTTCTAAGCGTAACCTTAACTCCAATGCTCATGCCTTCTCTTAGCTTAAAGTTTGCAACGGATTTCTTGGCTTTGCAAATTATCGGACGCTGCCCTGTGATCTTAGACAAATCAGCTATTATAGCATCAATTATCTTTGAGTTGTCACGAGCCTCGCCGCAGCCAACGTTGATTACAACCTTATCAAGCTTTGGAATCTGCATGACGCTTTTGTAGCCGAACTTCTTCATAAGAGTCGGTGCTACATCTTTTATATATAGCTCTTTTAATCTAGCCATGTATATCCTCCTCCACTTAATATTCTGCGTTGCAATGCTTGCAAGCACGAGTTTTTTTACCGTCATCCAGAATTTTATGACCTAGTCTTGTTGGCTTGTCGCATTTAGGACAAACCGCCATGACCTTGCAGGAGTAGAAAGGTGCTTCCGCACTTATTATACCGCCCTGCTGGCCCATTTTCCTTGGCTTGACGTGCTTTTTTACTATGTTGCAGCCCTCGACGATCACTTTGCGCTCTTTGGGGCTAATCTCAAGCACTTTGCCCTTCTTGCCTTTGCTGGTGCCTGATAGAACAACAACCGTGTCACCGGTTTTTACATGAAGTGTATTCACGAACGATTTCATTCCTTTCATAAAGGGTTGGATTTGAAAAGCTCAACGCTTTCAAATCAAAGCACTTCCGGAGCAAGCGATAGAATCTTCAAATATTCTCTTTCGCGAAGCTCTCTAGCCACTGGGCCAAAAATTCTTGTTCCCCTTGGATTTTTATCTTCTTTAATTATAACAGCAGCATTCTCATCGAAGCGGATATATGTCCCGTCATCACGACGAATGCTACTTGCTGTACGAACAACGACTGCCCTTATTACTTCGCCCTTTTTCACCACGCTGCCGGGCGTTGCTTTTTTAACTGAAGCAACTATAACGTCGCCCACACCCGCGTATCTCCTGCGTGTACCGCCTAGAACGCGAATGCACATTATCTCCTTAGCGCCGGTGTTATCAGCGACCTTAAGGTAGGTTTGCATCTGTACCACAGCAATAACCTCCTCTCAAATTCTTACTTAGCCTTTTCAATGACTTGAACTAGACGCCATCTCTTATCCTTAGAAAGCGGACGTGTTTCCATAATTTCAACACGGTCGCCTATAGCGCACTCATTGTTCTCATCATGTGCCTTAAGCTTAATAGTGCGCTTAATGATTTTCTTGTATAGAGGATGACGAACACTATCCTCAATTGCAACAACGATGGTCTTCTCCATCTTATCGCTTACAACCTTACCTATTCTTGTCTTGCGCAAGCTTCTCTCGCTAGAATTGTTCACAGCTTAATCCTCCTTTTCAATTACTGACTACTTCGCGCCGCCAGAAAGCTCGCGCTCGCGGATTACTGTCTTAATGCGAGCGATATCCTTCTTAACTACTCTAACGCGCAACGGATTCTCAAGCTGATTAACAGCAAGTTGAAAACGTAGGTTGAAAAGCTCGGCTTTTAGGTTTGATAGCTCCTCATTTAGCTCAACTGGAGTCATGTCGAGGAACTGCTTCATTCTATCTGCTCTTTTCATTCTTGCTCACCATCCGTTTCCTTTTTAATGAACTTGCATTTGATGGGCAGCTTATGCATAGCAAGACGCATTGCCTCTTTTGCGGTTTCTTCATCTACACCTGCGATTTCAAACATGACTCTTCCAGGTTTAACAACTGCAACCCAGTACTCCGGGCTACCCTTACCTGAACCCATTCGAGTCTCAGCAGGCTTTTGTGTAACAGGCTTATCAGGGAATACCTTTATCCAAACCTGACCGCCACGCTTAATATAACGTGTCATTGCGATACGGGCAGCCTCAAGCTGATTGGACTTGACCCAAGCAGGCTCCATTGCCTGTAATCCGTACTCACCGTAGGTAATAGTGTTACCGCGGGTAGCTTTACCGGTCATACGTCCTCTGTGAACGCGACGATACTTAACTCTCTTTGGCAGCAACATGCCTGTTTCCTCCTTCCCTACGAGGCCTACGAGGTGGTCTTGACTGTGAAACCTCTCCCTTTAGAACCTCACCCTTGTATATCCATACCTTAACACCAACGCGACCATAGGTCGTGTGTGCCTCGGCTGTGCCATATTCGATATCTGCGCGAATTGTCTGTAGTGGAATTGTGCCCTCATGATATGTTTCTGAACGTGCAATCTCAGCACCGCCTAGACGGCCTGCGCAACGAACCTTAATACCCCTTGCGCCGAGCTTCATAGCTCTTGCAATTGACATTTTCATAGCACGTCTGAATGAAATTCTGCGCTCTAGCTGTGAAGCAATGCTCTCAGCAACAAGCTGCGGATTTAGGTCAGGTGAACGAACCTCAACAATGTTAAGGTGGACAGCTCTGCCAACCATGCTCTCTAGCTTTGTGCGAAGCTTATCAATTTCTGAGCCGTTACGTCCGATAGCAATACCGGGCTTAGCACAGTGAATTGATACTCTAAGCTTCTCTGCAGTGCGCTCTATTTCAATCTTAGGAACTCCTGCGGCATACAACTGCTTTTTAATGAACTCTCTAATCTTAAAGTCCTCAACAAGCGTGTCGCCGAAGGTGCTCTTGCTGGAAAACCAGTGGGAATCCCAGTCTTTGATAACTCCAACCCTGAGTCCATGTGGATTAACCTTTTGTCCCATAGCTTACCTCCGTTATTCTGCTTCCTTGAGAACCAATGTTACCTTAGAAGTTCTCTTCAAGATGCGATGTGCTCTACCGTGATCCTTTGGTC
The DNA here is from genome assembly GCA_964560565.1 of uncultured Oscillospiraceae bacterium. Classification (GTDB taxonomy): domain Bacteria; phylum Bacillota; class Clostridia; order Oscillospirales; family Ruminococcaceae; genus CAZLMF01. The sequence goes on along the minus strand of CAZLMF010000015.1, from coordinate 17,608 downwards.
TGATTCGTTTCATTGTGATACCTGGTGTAACAAAGCACTCAGATACGTACAAACGATTTTTGTCCATCATATGGTTATTCTCTGCATTAGCAGCAGCAGACACGAGGAGCTTTTCAAGGGGCTCGCACGCTGATTTTGATGTATGCTTAACTGTTGCCATGGCAAGCTCATATGGCTTATTCCTGATTAAGTCAAGTACTATCTTCACCTTACGAGGTGAAATACGCAAGTCATTAAGTTGCGCTCTTGCTTCCATCGTTTCTCCTCCTAGTTCTTATTATTTGAGGTCTTACTGCCTGCGTGGCCACGAAAAGTTCTTGTAGGAGCAAACTCCCCAAGCTTGTGACCAACCATATCTTCAGTTACATATACAGGCACGTGCTTCCTACCATCATGCACCGCAAAGGTGTGACCTACGAAATCAGGGAATATAGTGCTTGATCTGCTCCAGGTCTTTAGCACCTTTTTTTCGCTTGCTTCGTTCATTGCCACAACTCTTTTGAGGAGCACTTCTTGTACATATGGTCCTTTTTTAATGCTTCTTCCCATTGTTTATGCTCCTTTCTTACTTAACGCCTCTGCGCTTTACTATAAATTTATCACTTGCCTTGTGCTTGTTTCTGGTCTTGTAGCCCATAGTAGGCTTGCCCCAAGGTGTAACAGGACTTGGACGTCCAATAGGCGCCTTGCCCTCACCACCACCGTGTGGGTGGTCATTCGGGTTCATCGCTGAACCACGTACTGAGGGACGTATGCCCATATTGCGTGTACGACCTGCCTTACCGAGCTTTACATTCTCATGGTCGATATTGCTTACTTGGCCAATGGTAGCCATGCAGTTAATCGGCACTCTACGAAGCTCGCTTGAAGGCAGTCTTACAAGGGCATGATCGCCCTCTTTAGCCATTAGCTGAGCTAGGTTTCCAGCGGAGCGAACAAACTGTGCGCCCTTGCCGGGGTGAAGCTCGATATTATGGATAAATGTACCCACAGGGATATTTGCAAGTGCCAATGCGTTACCTGGGAAAATATCAGCATCTGCACCGGCTCTTACTGTATCTCCAACCTTTAGACCGTGAGGTGCAAGGATGTATCTCTTCTCGGAATCCTCGTACTCAACAAGCGCTATAAAACCGGAGCGGTTAGGATCATATTCCAGTGTGAGAACTTTTGCATCCATACCAAGCTTATTGCGCTTAAAGTCAATAATACGGAACTTCCTTCTGGAACCGCCGCCGTGATGGCGAACAGTAATTCTTCCGTAGCTGTTGCGTCCTGAGCTTTTCTTCATAGGTAAAAGAAGGCTTTTCTCAGGAGCTACTTTTGACAGCCCGCTGTAATCGGTGACGCTCATTCCACGTCTACCGGGAGTAGTGGGCTTATAGATTTTTATAGCCATTTTGGGTTTCACTCCTTACGTTAAAATCAAAGGGGAATGTACTAAATCATTCCCTCGAAGAACTCGATAGTCTTCGAGCCTTCCTTTAGTGTAACAATTGCCTTCTTCCAATCGGATGTGTAGCCAGAGCTACGTCCCTGTCTACGGAAGCGACCTTTGCAGTTCATTGTATGAACCTTTGCAACTTCTACTCCAAAAAGAGCTTCTGTTGCTTTTGCGATCTCTATCTTGTTTGCGTCCTTAGCAACCTTGAAGGTGTACTTGCGTTGCTGCATACCCTCCATTGAGCGCTCAGTAACGACTGGGCTAAGAATAATGTTCTGTGGTATTCTTTCCATTACGCATACACCTCCTCAATGAGCTTAACCGCATCGGTAACTACGATAAAAGTATCGTGGTTGAGTATATCGTAAACATTAAGTGTGTTCACTTGTGCGGTCTTAATGCCTGGGATATTCCCTGCTGACTTGATAACATTCTTATCAACATCTGGTATAACAACAAGTGCCTTACCCTCAACCTTAAGAGCTTCAAGCATCTTCATAAAGCTCTTTGTTTTGCACTCATCAAATACAATATTGTCAACAACAATGATGTTGTTCTCCAAAACCTTGCTTGAAAGTGCGGACTTAAGTGCAAGCCTGCGAACCTTCTTATTTAATGAGTAGCTATAATCTCTAGGCTTCGGACCAAGAGCAATTCCACCGTGACGCCATTGTGGCGCGCGAGTTGAGCCCTGTCTTGCATGACCTGTGCCCTTTTGTCTCCAAGGCTTGCGGCCTCCTCCTTTTACCTCTGTGCGAGTAAGAGTAGACTGTGTGCCCTGTCTCTGATTTGCAAGGTAGTTGACAACCATAGCGTGCATAACAACTTTATTAGGCTTAATACCGAATATACCGTCGGATAGCTCAAGGTCGGAAACCTGCTTGCCGGTCATATCATATACTGTAACCTTTGGCATTTATATTACCTCCCTTACGCCTTCTTAACGCTGTCAATGATGCAAACTGTCCCGCCGTTAGGACCGGGAACAGCACCCTTAATAGCAATTAGATTATTTTCAACATCAACCTTCACAACCGTTAGGTTCTGAACTGTAACACTCTCTGCGCCCATGTGTCCGGGCAAATTCTTACCCTTGAAAATTCTTGAGGGGGAGGAGTTAGCTCCCATTGAACCAGCATGGCGGTGAGTAGGACCTGAACCGTGGGTTTCCTTAATACGGCTTTGGTTATTTTTCTTAATTGTACCCTGGAAGCCCTTACCCTTGCTTGTGCCGGAAACATCAACAATATCTCCAACGGTAAATGTGTCAGCCTTGAAAACATCACCAACATTGACTGAATCGGTGTCATCAAGTCTAAACTCTTTTAGTGTGCGCTTTAAGGCAACGTCAGCCTTCTTGAAGTGACCCTGACGGGGCTTGTTCACGTTCTTTGACGAAATATCGCCAAATCCGAGCTGAACGGACTTGTAACCGTCGTTCTCCTCGGTTTTCTTCTGAACAACCACGCAAGGACCTGCTTCAACAACAGTAACAGGTATTACGTTACCTGCTTCATCGAAAATCTGCGTCATGCCGATTTTTTTACCGATGATTCCCTTTTGCATAATTTATTCCTCCTGTTTGGTTATTGGTTGGCTTCCGCCAACTTGACCTGCCAGCGAATCGCTACGAATTCAAGCAAAAGCTAAAATTCCATTGTGATTTCGACGCCTGCAGGAAGCTCAAGGTTCTGAAGAGCCTCAGCAGTTTTGTTGGTAGGACGAATAACGTCGATTAAACGCTTATGTGTCCTCTGCTCAAACTGCTCACGGCTATCCTTGTCCTTATGAACAGCGCGCAAAACGGTGATTATTTCCTTGCTGGTTGGTAGCGGAATAGGACCGGAAACCCTTGCGCCTGTGCGCTTAGCTGTCTCTACTATCTTTGCTGCCGCCTTGTCAACCACTGCGTGCTCATAGCCCTTGACTTTGATTCTGATTTTTTCCTTGACTGCCACTGCAATCCCTCCTAATTAAAATATCTTGCGCAGAAATGTCGATAGATTCGATATTTAAGCGCTCTTTTATGGGACTTGTTTTGCATTACTAAGCTTTCACCCTCACACTGTGCCGTGTGTTCCGAACTTACTCATCAAAAAAACCGCAATATCGCGGGCAAAAAGCTTCGCGTAATGTAACTGTCGCCCAAATCGTGTTGGACATACTCCACCGAAAAACCCACTATAGATAGCGGCAACCTCCGGCTTCTTCGCATACTTGTCGCAGTCACGCTTAACTATTATACTATACCATTCCCACTATTAGCAAGCTTTTTTTCATGTTGAATATGTAGAATATAGTCGCCGCTAATTGTGCATGTTGCACAATTAGCAGCAAACATCATAATTCTATAACGCTTTAATAGGATTTACCCCAAATTACCATCGACTCCGCTTTCTTGCCGCAGCATACGCAAGCTTCGCCGTGGTTTTCCTGCTCTAAAGGCATACAGCGTGAAGACACAGCTGCCTCCTCCTTGAGCTTTTCCTCGCAAGCTACATCACCGCACCACATAGCCTTTATAAAGCCAACGCTTGACTCTATGGAGCTTTTCAGCTCATCAAGGCTCTTTGCAACGCTTGTATGCTCCTCACGGTTAGCAAGTGCAGTATCAAACATGGACTGCTGAACTTTTGCTAGCATTTCCTCGACTACTGCCTCAATATCATCAAGGGCAACCTCAATCTTTTCGCCGCTATCACGCCTTGCAATGACACACTTGCCATTTTCAATATCACGAGGGCCAATCTCAAGCCTTAGGGGAACGCCCTTCATCTCATATTGTGCAAACTTCCAGCCTGCGGAGTTGTCGCTGTCATCAAGCTTAACGCGCACTTTACCAGAAAGCTTATCAGCAAGCTCGGAAGCTTTCTCGAGTACGCCCTCCTTGTGCTGTGCAACCGGCACAATTACAACCTGAATTGGCGCAATGTTCGGAGGCAATACAAGCCCGTTATCATCGCCGTGAGTCATGATTATTCCGCCGATTAGACGAGTTGAAACACCCCATGAAGTCTGGTGCGGATAATGGAGAACGTTGTCACGTCCTGTGAAGGTTATATCGAACGCCTTTGCAAAGCCGTCTCCAAAGTAGTGGGAGGTTCCAGCCTGTAAGGCACGCCCATCGTGCATCATAGCCTCAACGGTGTAAGTCGCCACTGCGCCTGCAAACTTCTCTTTATCGGTCTTTCTGCCCTTTATAACAGGCATAGCAAGGGTTTCCTCGCAAAACTGCGCATATACCCCAAGCATGCGCTCGGTTTCCTCCCATGCCTCCTGTTCGGTTTCATGCATGGTATGCCCCTCCTGCCACAAGAACTCCCTTGAGCGCAGGAACGGACGTGTTTCCTTCTCCCAGCGCACTACGCTGCACCACTGGTTATACAGTTTTGGTAAGTCACGATAGGAATGAATTATATTAGCATAGTGCTCGCAAAATAAGGTTTCGGAGGTGGGGCGCACACAAAGTCTTTCATTTAAGCGCTCACTGCCGCCATGGGTCACCCATGCAACCTCCGGCGCAAAACCCTCCACATGCTCCTTTTCCTTATTAAGCAGGCTCTCGGGGATAAACATTGGCATATACACGTTTTCATGCCCTGTAGCCTTAAACATAGCGTCGAGGGTTTTCTGTATATTCTCCCAAATCGCATAGCCATAAGGACGGATGACCATACAGCCCTTGACGCTTGAATAGTCGATTAAATCCGCCTTTTTCACTATGTCGGTATACCACTGGGCAAAATCCTCACTGCGTGAGGTAATCGCCTCAACCTTTTTCTTGCTGCCTTGCTCTGCCATACTTTCCTCTCCCTTGTTGTTTCTGCATACCATTATATAATATAGAATACTATTTTGCAAGATAAAACGTTGTGCTTAAAGATTTGTATAATAAAAGGAAGGGAGTAATACTCCCTTCCTTTTATAAATATTAAGCAAAAACTAAATAGTGTCCTCGATATACTTGACTATATCACCGATAGTCTTTACATTCTCAACCTGCTCGTCTGGAAATTCGATGTCGAATTCCTCCTCAAAGGACATTATCAAGTCAACAACGTCCAACGAATCAGCATTAAGGTCATCAACGATAGACGCGTTCATTGTTACTTTTCCCTCATCAACGTCAAGCTGGTCAACAACGATGGACTTAACCTTTTCAAATACCATTTTTATTCCCTCCCGTCAGAACTCTAGCATTTATATTATAGTGTGCATGATGACACATTATAACCATTATTCTTCGAACATTCCTATTTTCCTGAATTTATTATAGCGGTTATCCAGCAAAGTTGCAATATCTATTTCACAATATTTTTCAATTGTTTCAATTAAATATTCTGAAATGTTCCTTGCGGTGCCTGTGCGGTTGATATGACTGCCCCCATCAGGCTCTGCAATTATTTTTTCTGCCACATTTAACTCCACCAAATCCTCCGCCGTTACCTTCAAAAGGTTGCACGCTTCCTTCTCCCTTGATGCGTCCTTCCATAGTATCGACGCAAAGCCTCTGGGGGATATAACCGAGTAAAGCGCATTCTCAAGCATTGCAAGCTCATCGCATACCCCAAGGGCAAGAGCTCCGCCGCTGCCCCCCTCGCCTAGAACCACTGAAATAATCGGCGTTTTAAGCAGCATAAACTCGTACAGATTACGAGCGATAGCTTCACCCTGACCACGTTTTTCCGCTTCCACTCCGCAAAATGCGCCTGGAGTGTCAATAAAGCATATTACAGGGCGATGGAACTTCTCCGCCTGCTTTGCAAGACGCAATGCCTTGCGATAACCCTCAGGATGTGCCATCGCAAAGTTTGAGCGCTTATTTTCCTCGAGGTTGCGTCCCTTTACCTGAGCAATAACCGTAACAGGCTTTCCGTTTAGTGTCGCAATTCCACCGATAATAGCGCCGTCATCTCCGCACTGGCGGTCACCGTGCATTTCTATAAATATATCAAAAATCATTGGGATATAGTCTTTAATGGTGGGGCGTTCCTTATTTCGGACAAGCTCCAACCTCTCGTATGCAGTAAGGTTGCTCATATTTCACCAACCTCCTTTGGAACTCCGTGGAGCTTTAACAACGTGGAAAGTGCCTTCCTCATCTTCTTGCGCTCGACTATGCTATCTACAAAGCCCACATCCTGCATAAACTCTGCCGATTGGAAGTCATCGGGCAGTCTTTGCCTTATGGTATCCTCAATTACACGCCTGCCCGCAAAGCCCACAAGCACCTTAGGTTCTGCAATTATTATATCCCCAAGGGACGCAAATGATGCTGTAACGCCTCCTGTTGTCGGGTCGGTAAGTACTGTTATATAAAGCAGTCCTGCCTCGCTATGCTTTGCAACTGCCCCTGAAGTTTTAGCCATCTGCATAAGTGAAACAATTCCCTCCTGCATTCTTGCGCCCCCAGATGCGGCAAACACCACCACAGGCATCTTGAATTCTGTTGCGGCTTCAAAAAGCCTTGCAAGCTTCTCTCCCACAACACTTCCCATTGAGCCCATCATAAAACGTGTGTCCATAATCGCAATGCAAGTGCGATAGCCACGTATTGTGCATTCCCCTGTGACAACTGCATCCTTTATATCATACTTGGTTTCAAGGTCAGCAACCTTTTTTTCATAGTCGGGAAAATCAATAGGGTTTAAGCTCCTCAGCGTCTTGTCATACTCTGTAAAGCTACCCTTATCGCAGGTAATTGCAAGCCTTTCGACATAGGTAAGCCTAGAATGGTAGTTACAGCTTGGGCATACCTTGTGACGGTTAGAAAACTCCTCCATGAACAATACCGCTGTGCATCTTGGGCACTTAAACAGTAAATCCTCGGGTATTTCAACTCCGCTTATATCGTCAGCCTTAGCATCAGACTTTGCCTCAGGCTTTTGCTCATCGTCATTTAGCCGCTTTCTCATAACCTTAAACAAATCATCAAGCAATGCTTACCACTCCTTACGTTAGGTCCTTACGGGCAAGGAAACCAATATCATAGTTACCCTGCTCAAAATCGGGATCCTTTATTATATTAAGCTGAAAATCAATATTTGTATCAACACCGCTCACCAAAAACTCGCACAATGCACCCTTCATCTTTGCAATTGCATCTTTTCTGGTGGGAGCATAAACTATAAGCTTTGCAACCATGCTGTCATAGTGGGGCGTAATAACACACCCTTGATACACTGCACTGTCAATCCGTATCCCAGGCCCTCCGGGTAAATGCAGTGCATTTATCTGCCCCGGGGAAGGGCGAAATCCAAGCTTCGGATTTTCAGCATTTATTCTACACTCGATTGCGTGACCTGTCAACTTAACATCCTCTTGTTTTATAGTTAGCTCTTGACCTGCTGCAATCAATATCTGCCATTTCACAAGGTCAATGCCCGTTACAAACTCCGTAACAGGATGCTCCACCTGTATTCGTGTATTCATCTCCATGAAGTAGAAGTTATTGTCGCTATCAACCAGAAATTCAATCGTGCCTGCGCTGAAATAATTACACGCCTTAGCAGCTTTTACAGCCGCCTCACCCATTTTATCACGCAATTCTGCGGTCATAATAGGGCTTGGACTTTCCTCAATCACCTTTTGGTTGCGCCTTTGAAGTGAGCAGTCACGCTCCCCTAAATGAATCACATTCCCATGCTTATCAGCAAGCAGCTGCACTTCTATATGGCGGGGATCTTTGATAAATTTTTCAATGTACACACTATCATCGCCAAAGAAGGACTTTGCCTCCTGTGCAGCGGCAACTACCGCCACTTCGAGCTCCTGTGGGTTTGCGGCAATCCTAATTCCTCTGCCGCCGCCTCCTGCGCTTGCCTTTACCATAACAGGGTAGCCCACTAAGTCTGCTTCCTGCTTTGCCTGCTCAGCGGAGGTTATAATGCCCTTAGAGCCGGGTATAACAGGTACTCCTGCGGCGATCATAGTCGCCTTAGCCTGCGCCTTATCCCCCATAAGCTCCATGCTTTCAGGAGACGGCCCTATAAAGGTCACTCCACAGCGCTCACATAGCCTTGCAAAAGCGGCATTCTCCGACAAGAACCCAAACCCTGGATGTATCGCATTAGCGCCTGTCATCTCGCAAGCAGTTAGAATCGCCTTTGAGTTTAGGTAGCTGTCTTTAGTCGCAGGGGGGCCTATGCATATCGCCTCATCCGCAAGCTGAACATGCAAAGAGCCGCTGTCGGCGGTGGAATACACCGCAACAGAGCGTATTCCAAGCTCACGGCAGGCACGAATAATCCTAACCGCAATTTCTCCACGGTTAGCAATAAGTACTTTATTGAACATTTCTACTCTCCCAGCACAAAGCTTATTTCAGTTGTTACCGCACGTTCGCCGTCAACTGATGCAACCGCCTTGCCCCAGCCTATTTTTCCTCTGGTCTTGATGATTTCAACCTCTAGGGTTAAGGTTTCACCCGGGAGGACATTACGGCGGAATTTAGCTTTCTCAATCCCTGCAAAGAATGCGATTTTCCCCTTATTTTCAGGCAATGAAAGAGCGCACACCGCGCCTGCCTGAGCAAGCATTTCAATCATCAGCACTCCGGGCTGAACAGGCATACCTGGGAAATGCCCTTTAAACCATATTTCATCGGGTTTAAGATATTTCTTTGCCACAACTCGCACACCCGGCTCAAGTTCAGTAACCTCATCTATGAGCAGAAACGGGTCACGATGGGGTATAACTTCCATAATCTGTTCTCTGTTAAGCGTTGCCATAATTTTTCCTTCCCTCTTTGACTATTCAAAGCGCATAATAGGCTGACCAAACTCAACTGTTTGACCGTCCCTCACATATATCTCGGCTACCTTGCCGCTAAAATCGCTTTGCACCTCATTCATAAGCTTCATGCTTTCAATGATGAAAACCACATCACCCTTTTCAACCGCCTTGTCAATGGGGGCAAAAACAGGCTTACCGGGGGCAGGGCTTGAGTAAAATGTTCCTATTATTGGAGAGGTCATCACATTACCGCACTCATCTGCCTTTAGCTCGACAGGAACAGCTTGTGCGGCAGAGGCTTGTGCTGTTGGCGCAGCAGCCGCTGTGGTGACCTGAATATTCTCTCCCTTAGCCTTTAAGCGAATGGAAATATCGGAATCAGTAACTTCCAATTCCCCTAGCTCACGGCTTTTAAGTATATCAGCAAGTCTTTCAATTATTTCAAAACTATTATTTATGCTCATTTATCGCTCTCCTACTCGTATTTTTTAAAGCATATAGTAGCATTATGTCCGCCAAAACCCAATGAATTGGATATGGCAGCTCTGACTACCTGCTTACGGTTGCCCTCAACCACATAGTCAAGGTCGCATTCGGGATCCTTAACTTTATAGCCTGCTGTTGCGTGGATAACCTCGTTGTAAATCGATAAAGCTGTCACTATTGCCTCAACTCCGCCTGCCGCACCGAGCAAATGCCCTGTCAAGGATTTTGTAGAGTTAATCGCAAGCTTGTTTGCATACTCACCAAAGGCAATCTTTATTGCTCCTGTTTCGTACTTGTCATTAAGGGGTGTTGATGTCCCGTGAGCATTGACATAATCAATATCATCGGGCTTTAGTCCACCCTCCTCAATTGCAAGGCTCATTGCCTTTGCCGCCGCAATACCGTCAGGCGACGGGCTTGTGATATGATACGCGTCGCAGGTAGCGCCATAGCCTGTAATCTCTGCATATATTCTAGCACCTCTTGCCTTTGCATGCTCAAGTTCCTCAAGCACCAATATACCTGCGCCCTCGCCCATTACAAATCCTGCTCGCTGCGCATCAAAGGGGATTGACGCCCTATCAAGATCAGTTGTGCGGTTGAGGGCTTTCATGTTATTAAACCCTGCAAAGCTAAAGCCTGTATTTGATGCCTCCGCACCGCCTGCAAGGCAAGCGTCTAAGTAACCGTGCTTAATCATGCGAAATGCTTCGCCTATTGCATGAGTGCCGCTTGCGCAAGCGCTCACAGTGCAGTAGTTGCTACCCTTGAAGCCGGTTTTCATTGCAACCATACCAGACGCCATATTTGAAATCATCATTGGTATGCAAAATACCGACACTCTATTGTTACCCTTTTGCAGGTAATTTGTAAATTCATTATCGTGGGTGGTAGTGCCGCCCTGACCGCTTCCCACAAGAACACCTACTCTAAAGGGATCAAGGTCATCAAGGTTTGAGCCTGCGTCTTTTAGTGCATCAAGGGCAGCTATTATCGCAAACCGCTCCACAGGATCCATGCGGCGCGCTTCCTTTTTATCGAAATACTCACTTATATCAAGGTCTTTAACCGATGCCGCAACATACTCCTCGTCGTTTTGCCCTGCAAACCAATTAAGCAGCGAAAAACCATGCTTGCCCTTTATAACGCTGTCCCACATGGTCTTTATATTGTTCCCAATCGGTGTAACTGCTCCTGCTCCTGTAATAACTACTCGTTTCATTTTATCCTCCAAGCTTTTATATCGTTGCGCCCATTACATTGACATTCCGCCGCTTACGGCGATAATCTGTCCTGAAACATATGACGCATCCTCACTTGCCAAAAATGAAGCCATAGCTGCCACATCCTCGGGCTTTCCGTACCTTTTTAGGGGAACGAAGCTTAAAATTGATTCCTTTACCTTGTCTGTAAGCTCATCTGTCATAGGCGATTCAATAAAACCGGGAGCGATTGCGTTTACTGTAATTCCCCTTGCGCCAAGCTCCTTAGCTGCTGTCTTTGTCATCCCGATTATAGCCGCCTTTGAAGCGGAATAGTTAAACTGGCCTGCATTGCCGTATATACCCGACACGCTCGACATATTAACAATCCTGCCGCCGCGCTGCTTAATCATTACATTTCCCACAAACTTCATCATGTTAAACACGCTTTTTTGGTTTACCATAATAACGCTGTCATACTGCTCCTCGCTCATGCGTGCAAGCAGTCCGTCACGGGTAATCCCCGCATTGTTTATAAGCACATCGATAGTGCCAAAACGTTCTTTAATGTCATTTACCATACTTTCACACTGCGCATAGTCAGAAACATCCGCTATAAAGCTCTCTGCCTCTACACCATAAGCTCTGCAAGCCTCAAGAACTTCCTTGCCTCCAGTCTCGAGTGTATCTGCCGAACGGCAATTTATAGCCACATTAAACCCGTCTGAAGCAAGCCTTTTCGCTATACATGCGCCTATGCCCTGTGTTGCCCCTGTAATAAGTGCAGTTTTAGCCATTTATAAGTCCTCCAATTTCTTGATATACCCTTGCAAGGCCGCCAAACATCTCCTCGATAATTCCAGCCGCAGGCTGTGCTTTATTGATTATACCAGCAATTTGTCCGCACATAAATGAGCCTTCTTCCAAATCACCGTCAATTACCGCCTTGCGAAGTGAGCCAACTGTCATCTCCTCAAATTCCTCATTAGTCCCCTCAAAGGATGAAATCTTGCGTGTAAGCTTATTTTTTAGTGTTCTCACCGCTACCGCACCTGTGACAACAGTGTCGCTTTCCTTTGCGCCAAGCACCATATTGCGGTAGTTCTCATGGATTACGCACTCATTTGCAACCAAGAAGCGTGTTCCCACCTGTACACCCTGCGCTCCCAGCGCAAATGCTGCACAAACGCCACGCTCATCTCCTATGCCGCCTGCTGCGATAACAGGAATGTTCACCGCATCAACAACAGCAGGGATAAGGCTCATGGTGGTGATCTGCCCTATATGCCCACCTGCCTCCATGCCCTCCGCAACGACTGCATCTGCTCCCGCACGCTCCATGCGCTTTGCAAGTGCCGCCGACGGAATAACGGGAATAATCTTTATTCCTGCTTCTTTCCATGCAGAAATATACTTTCCAGGATTTCCAGCGCCGGTGGTTACAATTTTTACTCCCTCGTCAATGACAAGCTGCGCTAGGTCAGCCGCATGGGGGCTCATAAGCATAATATTAAGGCCAAACGGCTTATCAGTAAGTTCCCTTGCCTTGCGTATCTCATTTCTAATATAGTCAGCAGGCGCACTGCCCCCTGCAATAAGTCCGCAGCCTCCTCCGTTTGAAACTGCCGCCGCAAGCTTTGCTTCAGCAACCCAAGCCATTCCTCCTTGAATGATAGGATAGCGAATACCAAGTATTTCAGTAATCTTAGTTTTCAAAAGTAAACCACCCTTCTCTTTTATATCGTATATCTGTATTTTATATTTCTATTACACAGGCAGCGTACACCAGTCCACCGCCAAAACCAACCAAGCATATTTTCATACCTGATTTAAGCTTATTCGCACGATTTAGCTCATTTAAGCAAATCGGTATGCTTGCACTTGAGGTGTTGCCGTAATCCTGTACGTTGATATAGAATTTTTCGATAGGCATGGATAAATTAGACGCCGCAGTTTCTACTATCCTTATATTGGCTTGGTGCGGCACTATAATATCAATCTCTGAAGGCTCAATCCCTGCACGCCTGCACGCCTCACGGACAGCCTCAGGCATTGCCTTTGTTGCAAACTTATATACTTCCTTACCGTCCATATACATAAGACCCTCAGCGTATTCAGCGAAATTGTCATATTGACGTGAATCTTCATGTGAGGCAAAGGGATTGCTTTTAGGTGTAGACCTTGCAAAAATCTTACCTGCATCTGCGCCCCTTGCAGCTAAATATCCTGCATAAATTCCCTCGCCCTTAGAAACAACACAAGCCGCCGCACCATCGCCAAAAAGCACACAGGTGGAGCGGTCTGTATAATCGACCATTTTAGAAAGCATTTCAGTGCTCACAATTAAAACCCTTTTTACACTATCCGCCATTAAAAAATGCACAGCAGTGTCAAGAGCATAAACAAATCCCGCACAAGCAGCGTTCAAATCCATGCAGGATGCATTGACCGCTCCAATATTGCCCTGAATTAAACATGATATCGACGGAGTAAAAAAATCCGATGTTACACTGGTGGTAATTATCATGTCAATGTCAGATGCGGAAATTCCGGCGTTTTCCACAGCGTCTGAAGCCGCCCTTGCTCCCATAAGCCAAGTCGGTATGCCGTCAGATAGATGCCTTTGCTTAATGCCTGTTCTTGTGGTAATCCATTCGTCCGAGGTTTCAACCAGCTTCTCGAAATCCTTGTTTGTCGCAACTAGCGGCGGCAGATACATTCCAGTACCTAGAATATTAATTCCTGTCAATGCTCTGTACCTCCAAATATAATACTTGTTTCTTGTTTATTTTTATGTTATATTCATTATAAGCTTATTTAGGACTTATGATATATTTTAATGCATTTACAGCACTGTTGTCAACTTAAATTTCTAAAATTATCCGTTTACGCATCAAGTGTCAATTAAATAAATAGCAACTATTATAATAATGTTATGGAGGAAAGAATGAAAACTACAGTTTTCTTGTTTACCGGACAAGGTTCACAATATCCCGAAATGGGTAAAGAACTTGCCACCTTACATCCCGAAACCCGTCATATATATGAGTGCGGCAGTGACATTTTAGGCTTTGATATAGCAAAAATGTGCTTTGAGGGCAGCGATTCTGACCTTGCAAAGACCAGCACCTCGCAGCCGTGTATTTTTGCCACTTCAATGGTCGCTTATGAGTGCGCAGTGAAGTTTGGCATTGAGTATAGTGCGGTTGTAGGTCATTCCCTTGGGGAATACAGCGCAATGGTCGCATCGGGCATGGTGGGGCTTGAGGACTGCTTCAAGATGCTTAAAATACGAAGCGAGCTTATGCAGAATACCGCCCAAAATTTTCCGGGTGCAATGTGTGCAGTTCTTGGCATTGATTGCAATGAAATTTCCGATATTTGCTGTAGTGTGAACGGCTATGTCGCCCCTGTAAACTTCAACACCCCCTCACAAACTGTAATTGCAGGGGAAACCCCCGCTGTTGCCGAAGCAATTTTCAAGCTAAACGAAAAGGGTGCGAAAACTATTAAGCTTGCAGTTAATGCAGGTTTCCACTCCGACCTTATGAAGGATGCGGCAACTGACTTTAAGGTTGCTCTTGCACCATTTAAGTTTAATTCCCCACGCATTGCATATTACTCCAACCTCACAGGGGACAAGCTATCGGACTTTTCCGATATGCCAACCTACCTCTCTGACCACCTTATTTCCCCTGTCCGCTTTGTGGACGAGCTACAGGCTCTTAAGCGGGATGGATTTAATAAGTTTGTGGAGCTAGGTCCGAATAAAACCCTGACAGGGCTTGTAAGAAAGACCATTAAGGACGATATTATCGCCGTAAATATAGAAAACGAGAAAACACTTAAACGAGCACTGTATAGCCTAGGACTTTCAAGTGAAAAGCATTAAATTGTTAAGGTGTGAATTATGAGCAATAGTAATAACAGCTTTGCCCTAATTGGGTTCCCCTTAGGGCATACCATGTCTCCTCAAATTCATGATGCCCTGTTTAAGCTTGCAGGCAAAAGTGCTAGTTACACTACGCTTGAGCTTGCGCCGGAAAGACTCTCACAGGAGTACCGCTCCTTGCGTAAGCTTTCAGGCTACAATGTTACAATACCGCATAAAATTGCAATTATCCCTTTTCTAGATGGGCTTGATGAAAGCGCAAAACGCTACGGCGCCGTAAACTGCGTCAAAAACGGTGAGCTTGCCATAGGCTACAACACCGATGTAATCGGCTTTACACGCTCGATTTCAGCAATGGGTGCAAACCTTAGCGGCAAAACCCTCATTTTAGGCTGTGGCGGTGTTGGGCGCATGATGGCAATTGAGTCTGCTCTAAACGGCGCAGACCTTACCATTGCTGTGCGTCAAACTGACGAGGATTTGCAGGCTGCTAAAAAAGTAAAATCTTATATTTTGCAAATATGTCCTGATGTAAATGTTGAAATCACTGGGCTTGAAAATATAAATAACGAGTTTGACCTCATTATAAATGCCACACCTGTGGGAATGTACCCAAATGCGGATGTTTCCCCCATAACAAAAGAACTCGCAGGGAAAACCCGCTTTCTTTTCGACGCCATCTACAACCCCATGGAAACCATGCTGATGCGCCACGCTAAGGAGCAGGGTGCAAAGGTGCAGGGTGGAATGGCAATGCTTGTGTACCAAGCGGTAGCGGCTCATGAGATATGGGACAACTCAAGCTATAATGATAAGGATATTGCTGAATTAATAGATAATATGGGCAATCAGCTTGGAAGGATATTCAAATGAAAAGCATTTACCTGTGCGGCTTTATGGGCTGCGGCAAGTCACTAATCGGCAAGCATACTGCCGCCCTTTTGGATATGCCCTTTATCGACCTTGATTGTTATATTGTCTCGAGTGAGGGCATGACTATACCTGAAATTTTCGCTAGTAAGGGTGAAAGTCACTTTCGTGACCTTGAAAGCGCTTATATAGAAAAACTTGCAGGCTCATCCGCTGTTATAGCAACAGGGGGAGGTGCAATGGTAAACCCTAGCAATGCCGCTCTAGCAAGGCAAAATGGGGTTGCCATCTTCCTCAATGTTGATTTTGAAACCTGCTATAACCGCATAAAAGGCGATACCACTCGCCCCTTAGTGCAGGCAAATACAAAGGCACAGCTGCAAAAGCTATATTTAGACCGAAAGCCTGCTTACATGAGCAATTGCGATTATTCTGTGAACGCAAACGATGACCCTCTTGCAGTTGCACACAGGATTAAAGCGTATATAAATAGTAATTGAATTTGACCCGAAAGGAATAGCTTAAAATGGCAACTAAAAAGCCTAGTGCTTCAAAACGCCCAGTAGGAAGACCCCGTAAAACACCTCAAGCACCCCGTGCTAAGGCACAGGGTGAGCATATCTTCGCCCTTGACATAGGTACACGCACCATTGTTGGCGTTGTGGGGATAATGAGAGACGATGACTTCAAAATCCTTGACTATGAGGTTGTGGCGCACCCAAAGCGTGCCATGGTTGACGGGCAAATCGAGGATATTGAGCAGGTTGCAAAAATAGTTGGCATAGTTAAGTCGACCCTTGAAAAGCGCCTAAAAATGAAGCTGACTGGCGTTTCCATTGCCGCCGCAGGTCGAGCTTTACGCACTCAACATATCACCCTTGAGCATGACGCTCAGGGCAGGGATATAATAACCGAGGATTTCGTGAAATCCATAGAGGTTGAAACCATTCAAAAAGCTCAACAGGAGCTTGATGCTCAAAGCGACGACCCCACCATGCAGTTTTACTGTGTTGGTCATTCAGTTGTAAGCTTTAAGCTTGACGACTACCCTATCAGCACCCTAATCGGTCACAAGGGCAAAACCATTAAGGTGGAGCTTATTGCGGCGTTCTTACCCGGCCCAGTTGTCGAGAGTTTATACGCTGTTATGGACCTAAATAAACTAAAGGTTACAAGCCTTACCCTTGAGCCTATCGCGGCAATGAATGTCATTATACCAAAGGAAATTCGCCTTATTAACATTGCTCTTATAGATATTGGCGCAGGTACTTCTGATATTGCAATATCCCAAGACGGCAGCATAGTCGCATATGCAATGGCAACTGTCGCCGGGGATGAAATCACCGAGGAAATCATGCGCAGGTTTCTGGTAAGTTTTGATACAGCCGAGCAGATGAAGCAATGCTTAGACGATGAAATCAGCTATAAAGATATTTTAGGCTTCTCCCGCACTGTTTCAAGGCAGGAGCTTTTTGACTCCGTATCAACTCAAATTGAAGCCCTTTCTCAAACCATTTGCCAATCGGTTTATGATGTCAATAAGGGCGCACCTGCCGCAGTATTCCTTATAGGTGGCGGTAGCCGTGTGCCAAAGCTATGCGAGCTTGTGGCACAAAACCTTGACATTGACGCATCAAGAGTTGCTGTCGGCGACAAGGGCTTTATCAAGAATATTGAGCTGCCCTCCACGGAAATGGCAGGGCCTGAATTTGTTACACCTATCGGCATTGCTGTCACCGCCACCATGGGGCAAAGCTACGATTTCTCCACAATCAGCATAAACGGCGAAAGCATACGAGCTTTCAACTCTCGCTCACTCACTGTTTTAGAGGCGCTTAGCCTATCAAACTACAAACCTACCCAACTAATGGGCCGCACCGGCAGAAGCCTTACTTTTACCGTAAACGGCGAACGGCGTGTTGTAAAGGGCGGTCACTACACCGCTGCTGAAATACTTGTCAATAAAAAGCCTGCAAGCAT
>CAZLMF010000014.1:13631-28482 GCA_964560565.1 uncultured Oscillospiraceae bacterium | reverse complement strand
AAGTGAAATTAAGAAACGAGGGGTTTTAATGCGAAGAAAGCTCATAGCATTTCTAATTGCTATGCTTATCCTTATAACAGCTTGCACAAAGCTTGAGGATTTCAGCGGTGAAAGCACAGGCAGCGAGCCTTCCCAGGTAAGCCATGAGCAAGTGGCATACAAGGAATACCAGATTGAGGAAAGCGATTTAAGTATTCAGCTTGAAGCGGAGAATGCCCTTTTACAAGGCGGAGTTACCGTAGAAAGCGAGCGTGATGGCTACTCAGGTGAGGGCTATGTCAAATGGAACGACAACTTAATCACCAGCCAGTGTAACCTTACTGCTACCATACCAACAAGCGGTCATTATAAGCTTACAGTTAGCCTTGCCTCCGATTCGGAAATATTTAGCTACTTGCTTATTGGCGGAGAAACTATAGGGGAGTTGCATATACACGGCGACGGCAGTTTCGAGCAAATTTCCCTTGACAGCATATACCTCTCTAAGGGCGAGCAAACCATTTCAATTTCCCAACAAAAGGGGGAGGCTTATCTTGATTATGTGACAATCAGCGGTTCACAGCGTATAAACGATGAAAATTATGAGGTAGAATCTGAGCTTATAAACCAAAATGCCAAAAACTACGCGCAATCCCTCATGGACTTTCTTACGGATAACTATGGCAAAGCAAACATATCCGCTCAACAGGTCACAGGTGGCACAAATATGGAGCTTGACTTTATCAAGGAGCTAACAGGGAAGTATCCCGCAATCCGTAGCGGTGACCTAGGAGAATACTCCCTAAGCCGCACAGGGAAGGGCAATGGCGAGATTGAGCTTGCTGCAAAGTGGTGGCAAAGTGGCGGAATAGTTGCTTTTAGCTGGTATTGGTATGCTCCGATGAACACCCCTGAGCTTTTGTCGGAGAAAACCTCCTTTAATCTGTCAAATGCTGTCACTGAGCTTGAAGTCGCAACCCTTACCATAGAGGAAATCGAACAGCTTGAGCTTGAAGGAAAGGTGAGCGCAGAGCTTGTTGCAATTATTAGAGATATAGACCATATTTCCGAACAATTGGCTCTTTTACAAAGTGAGAAAACCCCCGTACTATGGCGTCCACTGCCTGAGGCAGGTGGGGGCTGGTATTGGTGGGGTAATGCAGGCAGCACTGCCTACAAGTGGCTGTGGAAGCTGCTAGTGGACAGGCAGACAAACTACCATGAGTTAAACAACCTAATATGGGTATGGAACGGGGAATATGCTGACTTCTACCCGGGAGATAACTATGTTGATATAATTTCTGCGGATATATTCGTGTCTAGCCCCTCGGCGTTATCACAGCAACAGCGTTTTATTGCATCTTCCCAGATAGCTAAACCTCCTAAACTAATAGCGTTAAGTGAATGCTCATCATTACCCGACCCTGACTTGATGTATCGGGAAAACGCAATGTGGTCATGGGTTTCAGCGTGGGGAGGCGCAAGTTTACTTACTCCTGATGGAAAGATTAACCCCGAGTACAATGAGGAAGAAAGTGTTGTAAATTTTTATAACCACATCGGAGTGATTACTAAAGATGAGCTGCCTTATTTGGCAAGATACACAAAGGACTAACTATATTTTTAGCTAATAAAATGATTAATTTAAGTTAAAATATACTTGCGTTTTAGGAAATATAATGGTATAATTAGCGTAAGGAAAATCTGAAAGGATGTACGCACATGAGCTTAAAAATATTTGGCGAGAAATCATTACCAAACATTCCCTGGCAGGAGCGTCCCGCTGGCAGTTCAGAAATAATCTGGCGTTATGAGAACAATCCTGTAATCCCAAGAAATCTTATACCAACATCAAATTCTATTTTTAATAGTGCAGTTGTCCCTTTTGAAGGTAAATTCGCAGGCGTATTCCGCTGTGACGATAAGCAACGCAACATGAGAATTCATGTTGGATTTTCAGATGACGGAATCAACTGGAAGATTAACCCCGAGCGAATTGTATGGCAATGTGACGACCCTGAAGTTGGAGAGTTCCAATACGCATACGACCCAAGGGTTGCATTCATAGAAGATAGATACTATATAACATGGTGCAACGGTTACAACCACAAGCCTACAATCGGCGTCGGTTATACCTTTGACTTCAAAACTTTTCATCAGCTTGAGAACGCATTTTTGCCTTTTAACCGCAACGGCGTAATGTTCCCACGCAAGATTAACGGCAACTATGCAATGCTCTCACGCCCTTCCGATAGCGGACACACTCCCTTTGGTGACATTTTCTACAGCGAAAGCCCTGATATGACCTACTGGGGTAAGCACCGTCATGTAATGAGTCCATTCAAGGGTTGGGAGTCCACTAAAATTGGCGCAGGCCCTATTCCTATTGAAACAAGCGAAGGTTGGCTGATGTTTTACCATGGTGTACTTAACTCCTGCAACGGCTTTGTATATAGCTTTTCCGCTGCATTACTTGATATTGATAAGCCTTGGAAGGTTAAGGCACGCTGCAGTGAATACATGATTTCCCCTCAGACAATATATGAGTGCGTAGGAGACGTTCAAAACGTGGCATTCCCATGCGCATCTTTATGCGACGCTGATACAGGGCGCATTGCAATCTACTATGGTTGCGCTGACACTGTTACAGGGCTATGCTTCTGCAACGCAGAAGAAGTTGTCGACTATGTAAAGAAGCACTCATCTATCTAGCTCATTTAACTTCTCCATAATATTAAACCAAATTGGCTCGGTAATTACCGAGCCAATTTGGTTTAATTTGCTTTAGCCTTTTATGATAAACTGCAACATCTGAAAAATTGCACAAAGTCAGAGTAAAGTTGTTGACGTATATATAGAACATACAAAAAAGTATAGATATTTTATGTGAAATTTGCTATTATGATAAGTACGGTATAATTTTGATTCGGTTATAATGAACACTGGTAATCGTTTACATATACAATGATAAAATTCTGATAAGGGAAAGGTAATATTTATGGCAAGAAAAAGGTTAACAGCAATTTTACTAGGCTTGTTAAGCGCAGGAATGCTTTCAGGCTGCTATTTTCTTCCGCAGGAGGAAGCAATGCTTGATCCTCCCGAGGTTAAAGTGGATACTGTTGAGTACATGACATATAAGGCAGCGAAAAAGGACATAACAAAGCAATCTATTAACACAGGCTCAATCGTGTCGTCTGAGCAGTTTGATTTATACTACGAAAACGTAAGTGGAGCAATAAAGACGATTTATGTTAGCGCAGGTGAAATGGTTGAAAAAGGGCAGCTTGTTGCAGAGCTTGAAACAGGCAACCTTGCCAATGAAATCGACTTGCAATCGCTATATACCCAAAAGGCACAGCTTAAATACAACACAGCTGTTTCAAGCGGCGCGTCCGAAAGCGAAATTCAAAGCGCGAAGCTTGATTTGCAAATTGAGCAGAGTAAGTACGACCAACTTCAGGAAGAACTTGCACAATCAAGGCTAATCGCCCCTGTAAGCGGTCAAGTCTCCTTTGCAGAGCGCCTAGGCGCAGGGGAGTGGGTTAATGCCTACCGCACACTTGTCACTATAATTGACCCTGACAAGCTTCAAATCGAGCTTCCAGTTGAAACCCTTAGCAATTTCCCCCTTGGCATGGAGGTTATACTAAGATACGACAAAGTGATATATGACGGAATCGTGGCAAAAACACCCCTTGAATCTCCCGAGCTTTTAGAGAAGGATACCACAAACGTCTATTTTGACTTTGTGGGCGAAGCACCAAACTTTGCATCCGTGGGCAAAATTGCAGATGTAATAGTAGTCCATGCTAAGCGAACGGGTGTAATAGTAATCCCTAAAAATATGGTAAGAAGCTTTGAGGACCGCAGATATGTTTACCTACTAGAGAATGGCGAAAAGGTTGAGCGTGATGTAACGCTTGGTATTGACAACGCAACTGAAATTGAAATAGTAGAAGGCCTTAAAGAGGGCGAAATCATAATAGTTAGATAGAGTATTGCGAAAGGAGGCAAATTTCTTTGCTACGTTTTTTATGGCAAAAAATGCGCAATACCCGATGGATGGTGTTGTGTTTACTTATAGGCTTCATTATGGCATCTGCAATGATGAGCACTATACCCATATATATGCAAGGCTCACTTCAGCGAATGCTCGTCAAGGATATGGAAAGCTATCAGCTTGATACGGGTAAATTTCCAGGTGAGTACGTTGTATCGAAAACTCTTCCCCTAGGTCAAAGCGTCAGCAAACAACGTGAGTTTGCACAGAGGATGACCTCCACAGCGCAGGAACATGCTGAAAGGGTTGCAATTCCCGTTAGCAACCACAAATTTATTGTTCAAGACACATTTATGTTTATTACCACCGAAAGCACCGAAAAGGGCAGAGTATCCAGCCGCCTAAAGGTATTAGGTATGACTGACTTCACTGACCATATTACAATTACCTCAGGTGAAATCTATGAAAACGGCTTAATTGACGGCGCGTACGAGGTTATCTGCACCGAACCTGCCCTGCAAAAGCTTGAGCTTATGGTGGGCAATGAATACATGGTCACAAATGGCTTTGACTCCACAGTTGAGCCTTTCTATGTTCGTATTGTGGGTACATTTGAAAACTCAGATACAAATGATTCCTACTGGTCCGAGGGAATGGCTACATACGAAAATGCGGTAATGCTAGATTACGACAGCTTTTTGACTGATATTTTGGATACTGGTACAGCTGTTCTATCCGATGTAAAGATACAATACGCTTATGACTATCACTCCATTAAGGTAAACAACCTTGAGCAGGCAGTCGCACAGATAAACGAGGACTCCTCCTACTACTCAAACGAGGGATGGAGTTTTGACATGGGCGTTTCAGGCATATTTGAAAGCTATGCACAGCGTGCGGAAGAACTGCGCATGATATTATGGCTATTGCAAATCCCTGTAATGATAATGCTTGCGTTCTACCTATTCATGGTATCTCAGCTTCATGTTGAGTCCGAGCGCAATGAAATTGCGGTGTTTAAGTCCCGTGGTGCATCATCGTTCCAAATATTTAAGATATACGCATACGAGGGGCTTATCCTCGGCGGCATAACCCTCATTGCAGGGCCTGCACTTGGGCTTTTCTTATGTAAAATACTTGGTGTTTCAAATGGATTTTTGGAATTTGTCAACCGCCCTGCACTCCCTGTCACACTAAGCCCCGAGGCATATATTTATGCAATTGCTGCAATTGGAGTATTCTTTTTTACCACAATGATTCCAATAATCCCTGCTACGAAAACCTCAATAGTTTTGCATAAACAGCGAAATTCAGGCAAAAAGCGCATGGCGCTTTGGGAGAAAATTGGTATAGATGTTATCATGCTTGCAGGTTCATTGGCATGGCTATGGCTATATAATAAACAGCGTGAGGATTTAATTGCACAGGGTGTTGAGGATATGAAAGCTTCAATGAACCCCATCCTCTTTGTGGCATCCACTATATTCATACTCGGAGCAGGTCTGCTTTGCATTCGCATTTACCCTCATATAGTTAGGCTTTTATATAAGCTTGGCAAACGTGTATGGTCTCCTGCGCAATATGTTGCAATGTCAAATGTTGGGGGTGCAGCAGGAGGACGTGAGCGCTTCCTAATGCTATTCCTAATTCTTACTGTTTCCCTTGGCTTATATTCAGCAAACAGTGCGCGAGCGATAAACACCAATATGGAGGATCGCACACGCTATGAAAACGGTGCAGATGTCAGATTGCATGAGCATTGGCAGGTTCACAATACCTTAAAAACCTCCAGCACATCCTCCGGTCAAGTAATCATTGACACAGGCGGCGAAGTTCTTCAGTATATAGAACCAAACTTTGACCGATTCACAGCTCTTTCCGGTGTGGAAAGCGCCACAAAGGTGCTAAAAACCACTAACGTCACCGTCAACACAGACAGCACCACCGCAAACCAAGTAAACCTAATGGGTGTAATCCCCGATGAATTCGCAAAAATCTCATGGTTTAGGGACGATTTGCTCCCTGTTCATTGGTATAATTACTTAAACGCCCTGACAGAGTCACCCTCAGGTGTAGTCGCCTCAAAAACTTTTGCGGACAACTACGGCGCACAGCTTGGGGACAGGATTGAGCTAAAGTGGGGGGACAACAACTACTTTGACGGTACAATAGTTGCATTTATCGACTACTGGCCGACCTTTAATCCCTACGAAAAGCAAAGCAACGGTCAGTATAAGGACTTTGTAGTGATGAATTACAACTACGTCACAGTGCAGACTAACCTTGAGCCTTATCAGGTGTGGATTGAGATGGAGGAGGGCGCATCCAGCGCCGCCCTTTACGAAAGCATATCGGACACCGACATTACCCTTACTGAATTTATAGACACTAACCAAGAGCTAATCAAGGCAAAAAATGATCCTCAGTTACAGGGCATGAACGGCGCACTCACTCTAGGTTTTATCATAATCATGGTAATGACCATCATAGGCTTTTTGATATACTGGATTCTCTCAATCAAGTCACGCACTTTGCAATTTGGTATACTCAGGGCAATGGGTGTGTCATTTAGGGAAATCATCACCATGCTTTTATATGAGCAGTTACTGGTTTCCGGCGTTGCAATTGCAATGGCAATTATCATCGGCGGTATGGCTAGCGATTTATTCGTGCCTTTATTCCAAGCGATGTATAGCGTTACAGAGCAGGTACCTCCCTTTAGAGTTATCGCCCTGCGTAGCGACTATATAAAGGTATACATCACCATTTTGGCTATGCTCGTGGGATGCTTCGGTGTTCTAGGCAGCCTAATAAAGAAAATCAAGATTTCTCAGGCGTTAAAGCTTGGCGAGGATTAAGCAACTTAACACAAAAAAGCCTCCATTCGGAGGCTTTTTGCAACGGAGGAAAATATGCAAAAGATTTTAGGTTATATGCGCCGTGCAGTACAGGAGTATGATTTGCTGCAAGACGGCGACCATGTTGCAGTAGGCGTATCAGGGGGCAAGGACAGCCTTGTCCTGTTAAAGGGGCTTGTATCGCTTAAAAACTTTATAGGAATCGACTACAAGGTCACTGCTATAACTCTAGACCCACGCTTTAACGGTATAGGCGGTGATTACACCGCTGTTTCTGAGCTTTGTAGGGAGCTCGGTGTTGACTACATTCTAGAGCCCACCGACATAGGGGAAATAGTGTTCAATATCCGAAAGGAACCTAATCCTTGTAGTCTTTGCGCAAGAATGCGCAGGGGTGGGCTTCACAGCACTGCAAAGGAGGCGGGCTGCAATAAAATTGCACTAGGGCATCACTTTGATGACGCAGTTGAAACTTTCTTTATGAACCTTTTTAATGAGGGGAGAATTGGTTGCTTTTCGCCTATAAGTTATCTTTCTCGCAGGGACTTAACTCTCATTCGCCCGTTGGTATTTGCACCGGAAACAGTTGTTGCATCCTGCGCAAGGCGTAACAACTTAAAGATAGTCAAGTCAATTTGCCCTGCAGATAAGAATACAAACCGCGAGAAAACCAAACAGTTCCTAGCTGAAATGGAAAGCAACGACCGAGGTTTTAAGCAGCGCATTTTTGGAGCTATGCGCAGGGGGGATGTTGCACGCTTTGGTGGCAAGAGTTTCAAGGACTATGCAGACAAGTTAAACGGCGATAAAGAAAGCACTGAAAAGTGAAACGAAATGTGAGAACTCGAGAGAAAAAGAGTAAATAGGCGAGAAATCAAGCGTGAATGGGATGTAAATTGAAAATTCGGCAATTTGACTCTTGACACATTAAAATTAAGCCGTTATAATAGGTAAGTAATATAAAAATATGGAGGAACTAATTATGTCAACTTATATGCCAAAGGCAGCTGATATAAACCACAAGTGGTACATCCTCGATGCGCAGGGTAAGCCCCTAGGTCGCGTTGCTACCGTCGCAGCACATATTCTCCGCGGCAAGCATAAGCCAACCTTTGCGCCTCATGTGGATTGTGGTGACAGCGTAATAATTCTAAACTGTGCAGACATAGTTCTCACAGGTGACAAACTTGAGAAGAAGTATCACCGCTGGCACACAGGCTGGATTGGTGGACTAAAGGAAGTCAAGTATGCAAGGATAATGGCGGAAACCCCAGAAAAGGCTATGTATCTTGCGGTTAAGGGAATGCTTCCTGACAACACTATCGGCAGATCAGCTTTAACAAGACTGCGCCTATACAAGGGCGCTGAGCACGATCAAGCAGCACAAAAACCCGAAGTATACGAAATAAAGATATAAGGAGGGGATATAAATGTACGAATCAGCTAAAGCATACTACTATGGTACTGGCAGAAGAAAGAGCTCCGTTGCTCGCGTAAGAGTATATCCTGGCTCTGGTAACATCACCATCAACAGCAGAGATATTGACGATTATTTTGGTCTTGAAACTCTCAAGCTAATCACTCGTCAGCCTCTTGCTCTTACTGAAACTCTTGACAAGTTCGATATAATCTGCACAGTTACAGGCGGCGGCGTTACAGGTCAAGCAGGTGCTATCCGTCACGGACTTTCTCGTGCACTTTTGCAGTATAGCGACGAGCTTCGCCCAGCGCTTAAAAAGGCAGGCTTCCTAACTCGTGACCCAAGAATGAAGGAGCGCAAAAAGTACGGACTCAAGGCAGCCCGCAGAGCTCCGCAGTTCTCAAAGCGTTAATTGGAGTTTTAAGAAACGCCTATTTCACGCAGTTTACAAAGATTTCGTGGACAACTTTGTCTTTATCTTTGTTTGGTCTTTATAAAACGACTATAAAATCCACCCTATTTAATAGGGTGGGTTTTTTGTTGAAAACAAACACCTGCACAATCTGACAACAGGGTTCAGATTGTGCAGGTGTTTTAAACTTTATTTACTTATTAGCAAAACTATTCCTTTGAGATATCGGGGCTAGAAATTGCGTATGGGTTTATACTAAACTTGAAAGAGAATTCCTTCTCGCTAAGCTGGTATTCATCCTTCAGCCATGGTCCACAGCTGGTTGAGCCTACACCTGACTGCTTGTAATCAATGCAGAGGATAGTACTGCCGCTTGGAACTAGCTCATAATTGTGCTTCTTTTCAGCAAGCTCCTCCTGTGAATAAATGGAGGCATTAAAGCAGAAATTGTTGTCGGATTTAACGTTGAGTGCTGTTACACTGTCGGAAACTTCTACAAAGCTGCAATCATAATGAGAGCTGTTTTCCTGCGGCTTTATATAGTCTTCGTGCATATCCGTGACCTTACATACAAACAAATCCTTATACGCAGCATGGTGCTTATCAATGTATGTTTCAGTAGGCCCATATCCGTAATATTTAACAGTGTCAAATGCATTGTCAAGAAATAGTCTGTAACCGAAGCGTGGGAGGTAAGGGGGCCTTTCGGCAACCTTCACCTGTGCGGATAGCTCAATTGTGCCATCGCTGTATATTGTAGTTTTGTTAGTAATTTTGAAACTGTTGAAGTGAATATAGCTTCCAAGCCCCATATCGGATATAATGACCACGCTGTTATCGGTTTCTTGAACTGTGGTATTATATATCTTTGTGAAAAGCTTATCTAAACCAAACCTAAACCACTTCCACTTAACACCGCTATCATTGTCGGTAGGCGCTCGAAATGCGTTAAAGCTAATCGGTTTCGTGAGCAACTCTTTTTTATTGAATGTCATAGAGGAAATATTTCCGGATTCTTTGCTGTAAGTATAGCAAAAACAATCCCCCTTAACTATTATTTCGCAGGAGTTTTCAGAAGTGCTGATATTATTACTGGAGTCGGGCGCAATAATCTTATGCGCACCCTCGCAGATGCAAATCTGATCGAAACCGACTTCATCTTCCGCTTTGCTCCATTCGCTGTCTTGTATAAGCGTGTATGAGAATTTTACATATACGCTTTCGCCTTCGATGCCTGCAAGCTCGGGTATTGTGATAGTTTGTGAAGATTTAGGCGGCAAGCGAAGATTTAGCTCCTTGCCGAAAAGGAAATTACCATTATCCTTTACAGTATAATTACAACGAACATAGCTCTCACTGCTAGTAAAATCAAGCGTGTTTACAAATTCGTATATGCCCTTTGCGGTATCTATTGCTTTTGCACGAATCGGTCTGTAAACATTCTTTGCTTCAAGCATCCCCGTGTGTTCCCTTCTGTCAGGATACACAAGTCCGTCACAGCAGAAATTGCCGTCGTTTATAGGCTCGTTGAAATCGCCGCCGTAAGCATACTTTGCGTTGCCGTTTTCGTCCTTACCTATTTCAATTCCGTGGTCGCAAAACTCCCATATACAGCCGCCGCAAAGCCTGTCACTACTGTAAATTCGTGTCCAGTAATCTTCAAGATCGCCTGAACTATTGCCCATTGCATGACTATATTCGCAGAGAATAAACGGACGTTTTTCGTTTTCATCTGTGAGGAAGTTATCTGTAAGCCATTCAGGGGAACAGTACATTTTCGATACAACACTGAGGACTTCCTCATTATCAATGGCTTTCTCAGCGGTTTTTAGCTGATGTGTGCTTTCGTAATGAATTAACCTGCTGTCATCAAGGCTTTTAACATACCTTGCACCACGTTCCATGATTTTGCTGTAACCACTTTCGTTACCAAGGGACCAGAAAATAACACAGGGACGGTTTATATCACGAGTAACAAGACGTTCTAACCTGTCAATTATAGTTTTTTCAAACTCGGGTATATTGATTGCAAGCGCAATTCCCGAATAATCGCCATTATCATCTGTGGTAAGGGACGCTTCGACAGATCCGTGTGATTCAATATCGGCTTCATCAATAACATACAAACCAATTTTGTCGCAAAGCTGATAAAATTCAGGCGAATTAGGATAATGAGCTGTTCTTACTGTATTCATGTTGTTGCGTTTCATTATATATAGGTCTTTTTTCATTTGCTCATATGAAATAGCCGCACCTGTGACGGGATCGCTATCATGTCTGTTTACACCCTTGAACTTGACCTTTGTATTGTTTATCTCAACTGCACCATCTATTATTGCAATTTTACGAAGTCCGACAAACTCACCTATAAGCTCTTTTCCATTGCTAATTGTAAGGTGGTAAATATACGGCATTTCTGCGTTCCACAAGATCGGGTCAGTGATGCTAAAAACTGCTTTTCCGTTTACGTTTTCAAGCTTTTCAATAGGGTTGTAATTTTCATCGCTAAGAATAATTGTGACATTATCCTTGCAATCAACATCAACCGTTAATGTAGCACTTGAAAGATTTGATGCGATATCCGTTTTTACGGTATAACCGTTAATTTTACAGGAAGGCCTTGAAAGTAGATACACATCTCTGATAATACCGGACATACGCCATTTATCCTGACATTCAAAATATGAGCCGTCGCACATTTTCAAAACAACAACTGTAAGAGAATTCTCTCCGCTTTTGATATGTTTGGTAATATTAAATTCGCTTGTGCTGTGGGTAACTTGACTATATCCCACAAAAACGTCATTTATATAAAGATAAAAACAGCTGTCAACGCCCTCAAACACAAGGTATTTCTCCATATTATCGGCTTCAACCGTAAAGTTCCTGTGGTAAACACCTGTTGGATTGATGTCGGGTACAAATGGTGGATCATAAGGGAAAGGATATCTTGTGTTGACATATGCCGGCTTGTCGTAATTCTTTTGGCGTTTAAGCCCTTCTAACTGCCAGTTGGCAGGCACAGTAATTTTGTCTTCAAACGGCATTGAAAGGAAATCATCCTCAATTCTATTGAATGATTCATAGTATCTGAAATTCCATTCACCGTTTAAAGAAGAAAATCGGCTTGAGTTTTCTCTCTTTGCAAATGGGTCCTGAGAGCAGTCATAAGGGATAAAATAGTTCCTACAAGGTTCTGTTCCGATATGTAAGTCGTTGTAACTTTCGTGATAAGTTTTCATTTTTACCTCCATAATTGCGAAAACGCTCCGCTTCTAATTGAATGGCATGTTTTCAAGTTGTAAATATCGTATGATAAAGATACACCTTCATTGTAATGCCATACTTCTGTTATTTCAAGGGCGGTGTTTGCTAATAAGTTATCCTTTTTTGCTTACTTCAAATATTTGCGTCTGTATTCAGAGGGAGAAAGTCCATTAATCCGCTTGAAAAGCTTTGTGAAATAGCTTGGCGTATCTATTCCGATAGAAGCTGCAATCGACAAAATCGATTGATTGGAATGTAAAAGCAAACCCTCAGCTTTTCGTACTCTCAAAAGATTCGAATATTCGGAGAAGTTTAACCCTGTTGTAAGCTTGAAAAGCCTGCTGAAATGGTAGTAGCTTACTCCTACCATGCTTGCCGCCTCCTTCATGTCAAGGTTTTCTTCAGGACACGACAAAAGCCTGTTGATAAGGGGTTCTAATTGCATAAGAGTGGCGCAGTCTATCCCTTTGTTTGTGATAGTAATATCTCCTGATTCAAATAAATGCACAAGCAATGAAAGAATAAGCGAGTTTCTTTTCCACTCATAGGAAACACTTCTTGGTAATCTGCAGTCATCGCTATAATTCCTGAAGTCGTAGCAATTCGGAAGATTGCTCAGCTCAATAATATCAGAAATCACATGTTTTGATTCAGCAAACATAAACGGCACTTCGCCATTGACAGAAATCATACAGTCGGATGGCATGGATGCTGAACTCATAGTGAGAAAGTCAGGCGAAAACTGGAGAACAATGTCCTCGACTTCGGTTATATTTTCAACTCCGTGTATGGCAAGGGGCGGAATAAAAAACAGTGAGTTTTCCTTTAGGTGATATTTCATTCCATTATACAGTTCATAGCGTTCCCCTTTGATTATATATGAAATCTCATAGTACGGATGGCAATGAAGCGGATAGCTTCCGTGCTGGTCCGATGTGTATCGGTAACAGCTTATATGGGCTTGTGAAGGAATTTCAGCTGCCTGAAAGTTTTTTTGCAAATACATTAGGTACTCCTTTCCGAATCTTGCTTACTTATTATATCCATTTTATCATATAGCTTTAATTATGCAATACGAAATTGTTGGTTTTGTATAAACAAAAGCAAAAAAGGATAACATTTAAGCAAACAGTGACCTTGTTTTATAATAAAAAAATTGTATTATAAAGATGTAGCATTTAGTACAAAGAAGAGTTTAATAGAGAACAACCCAGTATTGGTGTAAAGCAAGATGGCGTTTTGGGTGTCATTGTGTTTTACGATACGGAAAGGATTAGTATGACTTTAGATGAGAGATTAGTTAAAGTACTGCCGACAGAAAGGCAGGTAAAGTTTCAGGAACTTGAATTTTATAGTTTCGTTCATTTTTCGATGAATACTTTTACAGACAGTGAATGGGGCAACGGCAAGGAAGATCCGCAGCTGTTCAACCCGATTAAATTTGACGCGCTGCAATGGGCGGCGGCAATAGAGTCGGCAGGTATGAAGGGACTTATTCTCACCTGCAAGCACCATGACGGTTTCTGCTTGTGGCCAAGCAAATACACAGAGCATTCAGTTAAATCCAGCCCTTACAAAGGCGGCAAAGGCAATATAGTGAGAGAAGTTGCTGACGCTTGCAAAAAATACAATCTGAAATTCGGTGTATATTTATCACCATGGGATATGAACAACTCCTCCTATGGGTATGGAGAAAAGTATGATGACTACTTTGTAAACCAACTTACAGAGTTGCTTACGCAATACGGTGAGGTTTTTTCTGTATGGTTTGATGGCGCTTGCGGAGAGGGTGAAAACGGCAAAAAGCAATTTTATGACTGGGATAGATACTACAGCGTTATCCGTGAGTTGCAGCCCAACGCTTGCATAAATGTTTGCGGCCCAGATATACGCTGGTGCGGCAACGAGGCAGGTCATACAAGACCGTCAGAATGGAACGTTGTACCAAAGCGTACAATGGACACCGAAAAAATTGCTGAAAGCAGTCAACAGCAGGACAATGAGGAGTTTAGGAACCGTCAGGTTCACGCATGGGACTTCGACTTAGGCAGCAGAGAAATCCTTGCGAATGAAGATGAGCTTACATGGTATCCCGCTGAGGTTAACACCTCCATAAGACCGGGTTGGTTTTACCACAAATATGAGGACGATAAAGTGCGCCCTCTCGACGAGCTTATCAATATTTACAATAATTCAGTAGGCGGCAATGCAACCTTTTTGCTTAATATCCCACCGACTCCTGATGGTCTGTTCCACGAGAACGATGTAAAACGGCTTAGTGAAATAGGCGAGTATCTTAGAAACACATACAAAACCAATCTTCTACAAAGCGCTAAACTCAGTGCTGACAGCGTTGAAAACGGCTATGAAGTAGACAATGTACGCAACGATGATTACTCAGCTTACTACCGTCCGCAAGGGAATAAAAACAAGGTATCAATTACAGCGCAATGGGACAATGCAGTTAGAATAAACAGCATTATAATAAAGGAAAACATTTTGCTCAGCCAACGCGTTGAAAGATTTACAATAACAGATGAGGACGATAAAGTTCTATACGAAGGCACAGTGATTGGGCATAAGCGTATAGTTAATATTCCAAATACAAAGACAAAGAGAATAACACTAAATATTAATGATTCAAGAGTTTTCCCTGCAATATCGTTCTTGGGCATTTATGGTACAGCCGACTAATCCGTACACAGGAAAATATGAGGAGAGTAATATGAGAAAAATGTCATTTTTGTCGCTGATAGCAGCAGCCATTCTTTTATTTACTTCATGTTCCGACAGTGCATTGAAAAGTATGACAACAATGGAGCTAGTTCGTGACATGGGGTTAGGTATCAATCTCGGTAATACATTTGAGGCAGGCGGTTCATGGGTGAGCCCTCAAACAGTAACAGCAATGG
>CAZLMF010000014.1:6138-13531 GCA_964560565.1 uncultured Oscillospiraceae bacterium | reverse complement strand
CAGCAATGGCATCCCTGTTATAATAGGCGAGTATGGTTGCTTTGGCGACAATAAAACTGAAGAGGTTAGACGAAACTACACAGTGGATGTTACAAAGGCAATCTACGAGAAAAACATGTGCCCTGTTCTCTGGGATACACCGGGTGGATTTTACAATCGTGAAACCTTTAAGTTTGACGATGAAGAAAAGCTTAGAAAAATGATGGATAACTTATCTGAATAAACCCGTTGCTTATGCAATCAACCCCCAAAAAAGCTAACCAAACATAACCGCCCCGAAACAATTGTTTCAGGGCGGTTTTCTAAAGTTTGAAGCCGCAAAAGGTGACAATTCCATTACAAATTATGTCAAGCATGGTTTACATATTGACCTAAGTCATTCTTAAAGTTATAATTACATTGACTAATAACATCCGACAAAGGCGGTGCTTATGTACAACTCGATTTATCCAATCATAGGAAATCAGATTGACCTGCCTTTTTATCTTTCCGGCATAGGAATTTCCGACCCGGAGTATCATGTCCGACGTGAGGACGGGCTTGTATCACATCAGATTTTATTTGTTGATAGCGGCGAGTGTATACTTGAAATAGACGGTAAAAAGTTTGAGTTGACGGCAGGTAGCTTGTTTTACATAACACCGAAAGTCCCTCATGAATACTACCCAAAAGCGGATAAACTTTCAACCTATTGGGTTGTGTTTAGAGGTAAATACTTATCTGAGCTTATGAGAGTGCTGGGCTTTGCGGAAGCTGCCGTAAAGGAATCGGCTAATATAGGCAAGCTTAAAAAGCTCTTTGATATGCTGTTTTCCGCCGCCGCAGATCCCTTATGGGGCAGTGAGAAATGCTCAAAGCTCCTGTATGACTACATATTGACAGCAAGAAAGCTTTTTGCAGAGGTTTCGGACAAGTTTGCAGAAAGCCCTGTCGAATCGGCTGTTATATATATAAACGAGCATTTCAACGAGGATATAACTCTTGGTGAGCTTGCAGGAGTATCGGGCATTTCTTTGCAGCATTTCTGCCGTCTGTTTAAAGCGAAAATGGGAATGCGACCGCTGGATTATGTCGCAAGGCTACGCATATCGCAGGCAAAATCACAGCTTGAAAGCACTAAGCGCAGTATTGCGGAAATAGGTGAAATGGTGGGTTATCAAAACCCCACCTACTTCGGTATGGTTTTTCGCAAATATGAAGGAGTTTCGCCGAGCGAATACCGAAAATACAAAGGTTCAAGGCAATGTTAATGTTCAAATGTTTGGGATTACTAAAAATTTAAGATTGAAAACTACTCCTTTTATGTGTATGCTTATCTCATAAGCTATGACATAAAGGGAGTCTTTATATGATGCTTAGAAAACTATTATCAGCGGTAATATTTGTGGAATCACAATGGCAATGACACTTATTACGTCGACAAATATCTAGCGGAGGAAGAAATGAACGAGCTAACAAACATTGTAATCAACGGTGAAAATGCCAACACTCTTGAAACTATGCTGTTTCGTGGTGCTGGAATGGTTTCGGGGAACAATTCCTCAAGACTACTACTTGACTATAAAGCCGAAAACCCCGATGCATACTGGGAAATAATGAACTACATTTTCGGCGAAAAGGGCATTGGTATAACCTTTTTAAAGCTTGAGATGGGCTCGGATGTTAACTCATCATCGGGCACAGAGCCTTCTGTAAAGAGAACGCAGGACGAAAAAGCAGACGTTACGAGAGGCGCAGGCTATCAGTTGGCGGCTGACGCAAAAACAATAAATCCTGATTTGAGCCTTGATATGCTTTGGTGGAGCGAGCCTGTTTGGGTCGCTGAGGCTGATGATGTATATGAGGCAAGGTATAAGTGGTACAAGGAAACCCTAGATGCTGCTTTTGAGACCTACGGAATAAAATTTGATTATGTAAGCACAACGCAAAATGAACGTGCCTACGATGAAAACTGGATTATATACCTTTCAAAAACGCTTAAAAGTGAAAAGGATTGCCCTTATGACTATTCCAAAATTAAAATAGTGGCAGGCGATGAGGTATGTACTTGGATTATTGCGGACAAAATGCTTGGAAATGAGGAACTTCTGAACGCTATCGATGTAATAGGAAGCCATTATACAAGCCGTTCCACAGAGGCGGCACAAAGCCTTGCGTATGAATATGGCAAGGAGCTTTGGTTTAGCGAGGGCAGCACTTCAATGAGCTATGCACAGGGTACATATCGCTTTGATGAGGGTGGCTCGGGACTTGATGGTCTTAACGGCGCACTTGACATTGCAAACAGAAATATTATGATGTACCCCAACGGCAGAATGACTATGTGCCAGTATCAGCCTGTTGTTTCCGCTTATTATGACGGTGTAACCTACTGCCAGAAGCAGTTTATCCTCGCAAGCGACCCTTGGAGTGGTTACTATATGCTCGACAATGGTTTCTTCATTTCGCTGCACTTCTCGCAGTTTATGAAAAAGGGTTGGGCGTTTGTTGACGGTGCATCCTATGCAGACGCAAAGAATGGCGGAGATGGTCACGGCCTAGCGGATTCCGTTTATAGCTATGTGACTTCAACCGATACCGAAACAGGGGATTATAGCACCGTTATCACCAACACCACCTCAGAGCCTATCACCTACAATTTCACCGTTTCAAATCTTGCCAAGGCATCATCGGTGGTTGAGATATGGGAAACAAGAGGTCCTGACAGCGGACGCTACGACGAAAACTATTTTAAGAAAACCGATACGATTACGCCTATATCAAAGGGCGATACCTACACATATAGTGTAGTAGTAAAGCCAAGCTCCATTGTGACAGTGTCAACAATAAAGCTTGAGGAAACTGACTATTCAAATCCCGATGACAGCGAAAGGACAATTTTGTCTCTACCCTATACAGATGACTTTGAGTATTTCAACTATGACGAGAATTATCTATCCTCAAGGGGCAATGCTCCCCGCTACACCACCGACCAGGGCGGCGCATTCGAGGTGCGCAATATTGATGGTAACAATGTTGTTATGCAGATGATTACCCCAGAGCTTAAAGCAAAGGAATGGGGCTGGACTCCTGACCCCACCACAAACTTCGGTGACGACCGTTGGTTCAATTACAGCGTGTCGGTTGATGTTACCTTTGCAAAAAGTGATAATGCCGATTCAAATTATACGGGAGTAGGACTTCGCTATAATTCGGGATATGCAGGGCTTAGCGGATACTGGCTTCAACTAAACGCAAGCGGCAGCTACAAGCTTTGGAGGAGCAATATTGTTTTGCAAAGTGGTACGCTTCATAGCTTTGACCCATCCGCTTGGACAAAGCTTAAAATTGAGGCTGCATACAATACTGTGAAGTGTTTTATCAATGGTGAGGCAGTTATTAAATATATCACCAAAAATGAGCCTATTCAAAGTGCAGGGCGTGCCGCGCTATTTAGCTCCCTTAACAACAACTGCTTTGACAATGTTTCCGCCCTGGAAGCACAGGGCGTGCAGGCTTATATCACACGCTTTGACAACACTGACCTTTGCGTTAATTATAGTGGTGAGTGGAATCATACGACAATAGGCACATTCAAAAACTACAAGAGAACACTTTCTACAGGACAGGAGAGAACTTCCTTTACTGTTGATTTTGATGGTGACGGCTTTGCGGTTACTGGGGAAGCGCAGTCGGGAACGGTGGTTTCAGTATCGATTGATGGAGAAGTTGTCGACGGAAATTATGCCGTTCCCGTCACGGGCATTAGAGAAATATCCTATATGCAAGACGGCCTTGAAAAGGGCACTCACAAAGCAGAGTTTACAGTTAAGTCGGGGACTTTTAATCTTGACAGCGTTGAAGTGTCCGGTGGCACAGCGTATCTGACACAAGACAATAAGGACAAAGCCACAAACAACATAGTTTAAATTGGAGTGGGAGCTGGGATTGCAATTGCAGCTGTAAAAAAGGAAAAAGCAAGTAACGGCTTGTAGCCTTTCAAAGGCTTTACCAACCACAGATTTCGTCTTATAACTTAAATCACGGAAGCGGTTATTACGCTTCCGTGATTTAATATGTAATAGTTTTTTTATTTCCAGCTAAAGTTATTAGCTCCTGCGCCGACTTCAAAATGATATTTTGCGATGCCCAAATCCACCATTGAATAGAAACCGCCTGTTGATTTTGCGCTAACAGAGTTACCGTCAAGGGAAAACAAAAACTTCTGCTGATTTGTGGCGGTAGGCGCAAGTATAACGCACTCCATTCCATTTCTAAACCAGTCAGGCATATCGCCGTTTATGTAACATAGCTGTTCCATAAGCTTGCTTTTTCGTGTAGTGCCTTGTGTTTCGCCATAACCCAGAGAAATGACAAGACTAAGTTTTTCTCCGCTACCTATTTGAATATTTTTCTTCACCGTACTTTTAGAAACAGTCGCCGCAACCCAACAGGTATTAAGCTCCAGGGTTTGCGCTAAAAGCGCAATACGCTCGCCGTAATAACCCAGCTTTTCTTCAAGGTCAGCTGATTTCTTCCCCACAAGTGCTATATAATTCTGCACGCCCGAAAACTTCCCGTAATGCGCCATAAATCCGTCAAAGGCTTTTGGTTCGCCGGTCACAAGCTGAATATGCAAACTGCCCTCTTTGTTACAGGCATCAATTTCCGCCTGTAATGCATCTATAACGCTTTGCGCAATGGGTTTGTCAAGATAACGTCGCACACTATGACGTGCTTGAATCGCTTCCAATATGCTCATTTTCTCCTCCTAATGTCCTAAACGCTCATTGACTATTGTTGTGCTACTAAATTACATTTAGTAGCACAACAATAGAAAAAGCTTCCTATTTATAATATACCATAATTCCTTTAAATTGCAAAGTGAGATTTGCCAAAACTTTATGTTGCCTTACGGTTGACTTTGGTAATTCATATATGTTAAGGTGAGAATAGTTGTCTTTTCAATGTATCACGATAGCACTACAAAAGCTTAAAATTGATAAAGAATAAAGGGGAGTATTATGGAAAACAGAAACAAAACAACGAAGATTGAAAATATAAGCAAGCTTGCTTACAAAAACGAGGGAACGGCAAATCCCATTTCCTCAAACATTTTTTGTGCTGATCCTACGGCTGTGGAGTATAACGGCAGGTTGTATCTTTACGGCACAAACGACCATCAGCAGTATGACGCTGTGGGAAATGACGGGAAAAACACCTATGAGCAAATTAAGTCCCTTGTAATATACTCAACTGACGATATGGTAAACTGGACTTATCACGGTTTAATTGATCTTGCAACTGTTGCGCCGTGGATTTATAATTCTTGGGCGCCCTCAATAGCTTCAAGGGTTGAGGCGGACGGGCTTACGCACTTTTACTTGTACTTTTCAAATAGTGGATGCGGAGTTGGAGTTATCACCGCCACAAACCCCACAGGCCCATGGAGCGACCCCTTGGGCAAGCCGTTAATTTATAAGGGTATGGACGGGCTTGTGAATAGCCCTGAGCCTTTTGACCCGGGTGTGTGCATTGATGACAATGGTATTGGCTGGCTTACCTTTGGAGGTGGTCGTGGTGAGCAAAGTACAGAATATATGCCCGATGTATGTAAAATTGTTCAGCTGGGTGAGGATATGATTTCCCTTGCAAGTGATTTTGCGACTATCCATGCTCCATACTTTTATGAGGCAAGTGAGCTAAACTCCATCAATGACACCTATGTTTACACTTTTAATACAAGCTGGGTAGACCGCTATCAATGGGATTACGAGGGCTATGACACGCCCACAAGATGTTCAATGGCTTATATGACCTCGAAAACCCCACTTGACACCGATTCTTGGGAGTATAGAGGACATTACTTCCTAAATTCAGGTGATTCGGGCATGGATGATTGTAACAACCATACTCACCTTGAAAAGTATAAGGGAGTGAATTATCTTTTCCATCATACAATGCTTTTGCAGGAGGATATGCCCACTAAGGGAGGCTTTAGGAGCTTATGCGTAGAGGAGCTTATAATGGATGAGAGCACCTTGACTATTCCTTTGCAAAAGGCTACACGAGGTGGGGTTTCGCAAATTAAGACGCTAAACCCCTTTGACAAGGTGAGCGGCTGTACAATGTTCACCAGTGCTGAAATGTGGCATGAGAATTCAGGCAAGGTAGGGGAAATGGCGGCACAAAGCTTAAATTCAGGCTCGTGGATATATATCAAAGGAGCTGACTTTGCACAGGGCGCTAGAAGTCTTATTGCAAGGGTTAAGGGTGAGGGCACGATTGAGTTTCGCCTAGATGATGTGAATTCTGATGCAGTGGCGTCACTTGACTTTTCAACATCTGATTGGCAGGATTTGAACGCAGATTTTACGGATAAAATCAGCGGTGAGCATGATGTCTATATTGTGTTTTCTGCAAAGGATATTTACCTTGAGAGCTGGAATGTCAAGTAGTTTTATTATAATCAATATTAAAAGCAAGCAGGTGTACCGCTTTCACGGTACACCTGCTTTAATTTATGTAGATGATAATCGAAACGCCGTTGATGTTTTTTCAAGTGTCAGCTTTCACATTTCCTCAAGATGCAATTTTATTTTATCGAAGGTTTCATCGCTAATATAGTGCTCGATTTTGCAAGCATCCTCAGAGGCAATGGATGCGTCAACACCTAGCCTTGTGAAGAACTCCGTTAATACACGATGACGGTCATATATGCGCCTTGCAATGGCTTCGCCCTCGGGGGTGAGGATGATATGCCCTAATGAATCCACCTCAAGCATTCCGCTTTTCTTTAGCAAACCTACTGCTCTGCTAATACTGGGCTTTGAGTAGCCTGTGTAGTTGACTATATCAATGGCGCGAATATTCGTATGCTTCCCACGCAGGATTAAAATGGTTTCAAGGTACATCTCGCCTGATTCTTGTATTTGCATGAAATTCGCCCCCTATAAGTCTTTTGTTTAATATATAATATCATATTGCTATGAAAAATTCAAGATTCCAATTTTGTGGAGGCTTACAAATTTAGTTAGTGGAGGCTTACTAAGTTGTAACACTCTACAAAGTTACCTTTCCTTCAACAAATATTCCTAATAAACCACTTGACTTGTACTATTTTTAATGCTAAACTATTGATGGTTAGCAAGTGCTAACTTTACAGAGATAAGTAGAACATAATAGATAGGATAGGGGAGATAATTATGCCACTTACTTTTGCTAAGGCAGGAGAGATTAACTCCATTAAAAGAATCGGGGGCAAGGACGAAACCAAGCGCTTTCTTAACAGCTTAGGTTTTGTTGAGGGAAGTGAAATTACCATTGTATCCGAAAATGCAGGCAACCTTATAGTTAATGTTAAAGACACGCGCGTTGCAATCAGCCGCGAAATGGCGAATAGAATTGTTGTTTA
>CAZLMF010000014.1:0-6038 GCA_964560565.1 uncultured Oscillospiraceae bacterium | reverse complement strand
GAGGTTTTTGTTCGAAAGCTTGCGCCACTGGGTGACCCTATTGAGCTTACTGTTAGAGGATATGAGCTATCGATTCGCAAGGCTGACGCTGAACTAATTGAGGTAGAAATCTAGTAGGTTTTGGCTTATCTTGGCAGTTGTTTTTATGATAGAAGCACAGGATATATCCTGCTTTTTTATTGCTACCGAGTTAGCTTACGCTAACTTACGATTACGAATATTTTTGCATTCAAGCTAATGTTTTAGCTATAGGGACATTACATACTAAATGCGGAAGGAACGGAACTAGATATGGCTTTGAAAATCGCACTTGCGGGCAATCCTAACAGCGGCAAGACCACGCTTTTTAATGCGCTTACAGGCTCTAATCAGTTTGTGGGCAACTGGCCCGGGGTAACAGTTGAGAAAAAGGAGGGCAAGATTAAAGGGCAGCGAGATGTTATCCTTGTGGACTTGCCTGGTATCTACTCTCTTTCGCCCTATACTCTTGAGGAGGTAGTGGCGAGAAATTACCTTATTACTGAGCGCCCTGATGCGATAATCAATATTATTGATGGCACGAACCTTGAGAGAAACTTATACCTTACTACACAACTGACTGAGATTGGTATACCTGTTGTGGTGGCAATCAACATGATGGATGTTGTGAAAAAAAGGGGAGACCTAATCAATTTCGCGAGGCTTTCTAAGGAGCTTGGGTGCGAGGTTTTTGAGGTTTCAGCGCTGAAACTCACCGGTATAGATATTGTTTCAAGGGCAGCAGTGCTAGCTGCCACACAGGGCAAAGCAAATGCACCACAACATAATTTCAGCGGCATTGTGGAGCATGCAATTGCGCATATCGAGGAAGCTGTCCTTCATCATTTACCCGAGCAAGAGCAAAGATTCTATGCAATTAAGCTTTTTGAGCGTGATAAAAAGGCAATAGAACATCTTGGTGTTACAAAGGATAAGCTTGCTCACATCGAGCAGGATATAAAGAAATGCGAGAATGAGCTTGACGATGATGCGGAAAGCATTATCACAAATGAGCGTTATAACTACATAACATCGATTATTAAAAAGTGCTACATAAGGGTCAATAAAAGCAAGCTTTCCGCAACGGATAGAATTGACCGCATTGTCACAAATAGATTTCTGGCGCTACCGGTATTTGCGATTGTAATGTTCTTGGTTTACTATGTATCTGTTACCACGGTAGGCACTTGGGTGACGAATTGGACAAATGATGTACTGTTCGGGGAAGTTGTCCCCCCTGCGGTGGAGAATTTCCTTGTCAGCGTAAATACCGCCGATTGGCTTCAAGGACTAATTCTTGATGGCATTGTCGGAGGCGTTGGAGCGGTGCTCGGGTTTGTGCCTCAGATGTTTGTGCTGTTTTTATTCCTTGCGTTCCTTGAAGCGTGCGGATATATGTCACGCATTGCCTTCATTATGGATAGAATTTTCCGCAAGTTTGGGCTTTCAGGCAAGTCCTTCATTCCCATGCTGGTTGGGACGGGTTGCAGTGTCCCCGGCATTATGGCTTCACGCACTATTGAGAACGAGCGTGACCGTAGAATGACGATTATGACTACACCCTTTATCCCTTGCGGCGCAAAGCTTCCTATTATTGCGTTAATTGCAGGAGCTCTCTTTGGTGGAGCGTGGTGGGTTGCACCTAGCGCATATTTTGTCGGTATTACCGCAATTGTTGTGTCGGGGTTAATCCTAAAGAAGACGAAAATGTTTGCAGGTGATCCCGCACCCTTTGTAATGGAGTTGCCCTCTTATCATATGCCGACGATTTCAAATTTATTGCGCTCAACATGGGAGCGTGGCTGGTCATTTGTGAAGAAAGCCGGTACAATCATCCTGCTTTCAGCTATTGGAATTTGGTTTGTTTCAAGCTTTGGCATCGTAAATGGAAGACTTGGCTTGGTTGAAGACATTAACGATGGATTCCTTGCTAATATCGGCGGATTAATTGCTCCGTTGTTTGTACCTCTTGGCTGGGGCAACTGGCAGTCGGCAGTTTCAGCAATTATGGGACTTGTTGCAAAAGAGAATGTTGTTTCAACCTTTGGTGTGCTTTATGGCTTTGGTGAGGTTGCCGAGGATGGCGCAGAGATATGGACAGCTCTTGCAAATTCATTCACTACCATTACAGCATACTCATTCCTGGTGTTTAATCTGCTTTGCGCTCCGTGTTTTGCGGCAATCGGCGCAATTAAGCGTGAGATGAACAATGCTAAGTGGACATTATTTGCGGTTTCTTATCAGACTTTGTTTGCTTATGCGGTTGCGCTTTGCATCAATCAGATTGGCACATTGCTCACAACAGGAGCATTTGGAGTTTGGACAATGGTTTCCTTCGTAATAATTGCTTTTGTGCTATATATGCTGTTTAAGCCCTATAACGAAAGCACAAAGCTGCGCGCAAAATAGTAAGTAGGAAGTAAAAAAATAGAAGGGGGAAGCGTTATGATGGCTTTTTTAATGGAGAATTTAGCAACGATTGTTATTAGTGCGGTGCTTATCGGGGTGGTGACACTTGTTATAGTTAAGCTGCGAAAGGATAAAAAGGCAGGAAAGGGCTGTGCAAGCTGTTCAGGCTGCCCTCATGCTAGCAGCTGCAAGGGTAGCTAGACAAGTTAATTAGAGCGGTAACAAAATGCAAGTTTCGTTGACTGATACATTAAAAAGTGATACAATAATATCGATACATCTGTACAATTTGCTGTGGAAGCAGTTCGTGCGATGTATCGATAATTTTTTATGTTAATTGGGGGATATATATGCAAGCAACGAAAACAGTTTTTAAAGCCGCGGCGATTTTCAGCAGCAATATGGTGCTTCAGCGTGAAAAGGCAATTACCATTTGGGGCAAGGGCGAAAACGGCAGAATAGTCACCGCTGAAGTTGCAGGGAATACCGCAAAGGCGGTTGTTACAGATGGCAAGTGGGAGATTTCCCTTGCACCTATGAATGCAGGCGGCCCTTATGAGCTTTTTCTTAGTGATAGCAAGGATACAATAACCTTCAGTAATATTATGCTGGGTGAGGTTTGG
The DNA here is from genome assembly GCA_964560565.1 of uncultured Oscillospiraceae bacterium. Lineage (GTDB taxonomy): Bacteria > Bacillota > Clostridia > Oscillospirales > Ruminococcaceae > CAZLMF01. The sequence goes on along the minus strand of CAZLMF010000014.1, from coordinate 2,988 downwards.
CTAGCAGGCGGTCAATCGAACATGGAGTTCGAGCTGCAAAATTGCAATGGCGGAAAAGAAATCCTTGAAAGTGCCAAGAACGTGAATGTGCGGTTTTACTATACAAAGAAAATTGCCTACTTTGATGATGACTTTGACGCAAAGGAAACGGATTCGGGCTGGGAGGTTTTCGGCGACGAGGGGACAAAATACTGGTCGGCAGTTGGATTCTTTGCCGCTTCAAAAATATCACAGCAGCTTGGGGTAACCGTTGGTGTTATCGGCTGTAACTGGGGCGGCACCTCTGCTACTGCATGGATGAGCCGTGAATTTATCGAGATGGATAGAGATACGAAAATTTACATGGATGAGTACGACGAAGCCTTGGGCACAAGGAGCATGGAAGAGCTTAAAGTCGAGTGGGACGAGTATCAGGCATACAGCAAGGCTTGGAACGAAAAGGTTGCTGAAATTTATACTGAAAACCCTAATACCGGCTGGACAGAGGCACTTGAAATAGCAGGCGAAAACCGCTATCCGGGCCCTAAAAACCCCTATAATGAGTTTCGCCCTGCGGGACTTTATGAAACAATGCTAAGAAGAGTTTGCCCTTATACGCTCCGTGGATTTTGGTTTTACCAGGGTGAAAGCGATGACCACCGCCCAAATTCATACTATAAGTTGTTTTCGAATATGATAAGTCAGTGGCGCAAGGATTGGGGCGATGAGGAACTGCCGATTATTTTTGTGCAGCTGCCGATGTTTAAGTATCAGGACGATATTGACCATAAGCACTGGGCAAAAATCCGTGAGGGACAAACTCGTGTTTACAAGACAGTGCGAAATGCTTATATGGCGGTTATAGTGGAGCATGGCACGGTAAATGACATTCACCCCACCGAAAAGCAGCCCGTGGGGGAGCGCATTGCGCTGCTGGCACTTGGGGCTGTGTACGGCACTGATGCTGCCTGCTTTGCGCCGGAGCTTGACTACTATTATGTGCGTGAAAGCGGTATAGTGCTTGCAATCAAGCATACCTACGGGGGGATTGAGGTGCGTGGGGAAAGTGCTGTGGGCTTTGAGCTTGCAGGAGCCGATAAACAGTTTTACCCTGCTGATAAGGTTGAGATTGTGGGCAATGAGGTTTTCATTAGCTCGGAGAAAGTCGAATACCCACATTATGCAAGGTATAACTTCACCAACCATGGGCCTGTGACGGTGTATAATCGTGCGGGGCTTCCTATGGGTGGATTTAGGACTAGCATGGAAGATGAGGGGTAAATATTACCGCTGAAAAGAGTGCTACAATAAAAAAGAAGCCGCGAAAGCGGCTTCTTTGATTTTAATTTATCGGTGGATTTCTACTTCTTGAAGCTTTCTTTAATTTGTGAGGTAATTTCGTCCCCAATTTCACCAAGGTCAATCTCGGCCATAATTTGCTCCATAATCCCATCCATGTCAAGCTCATCTAGGATACGCTGACGGAGTTCGCCTGCATTGAACATGTTGGAAAATGAACCAAAGTTAAACCCTGTCGAGTTATCGCCAAAGTTACTTGCCATGTTATCTGCAAAGCCCGATGCTGTGTTGCCGCCGTTTCGCAGGTTTTCGGTGGAGTACCATGTGTTGGTTGGCCAGCCGTCCTCAAAAGCTATGTTGTGGCGCTGAGGGCGCTTTGCTGAAAACTCGTCGACTATGTCCTCAAGTCCGCTATACTGCCCAGTGTCACTTGCGTGCATTAAAGCCATGGGAGCACGTTGGGAAACAAATCTAATCTGAGTGTATTCCTTGTCACCGGTAACAAAAGGGATGTCATAAAGTTGCCAGCCCTTGTACTTTTTAATCGGCTTCACATAGGAGCGGTTAAGCTTGTAGCTAAACTTTTCATCCCACTCGGTAAGGCTGACTTGCAGGCTGTTGTTTGTGAACATCACCTGCATTTGGCAAGTTTCGCTGTTGTTATCATTCTCGCCGCCGTTTAGCCAAAACACGAAATGGTATTCCGTATTCCGCTCAAGCCTGAGCATGCCATTAGTAATTTCGCACCAGTCATTATTCCATGTACCGATTGAAACAACCTCAGTCATATCCGAGCTAAAGGGGCTGTTGACAAAGAACCTTTCGAGATTTGTTGTCCTTGCAACATCAGGATGCTTCATCCATTCCTTGGGGTTAAAGTATAGGTAATTCACCTTTTTAGGGTCAGCTTCAATTGGAGCGGTAACTTGCTCATTTTGCTCCAAAGTAATCTCAGTATTAATATCCATCGTTAATTCCTCCGTATATAATTCATTATTATACGTCGGACAGTTGCTCAGACGGATTGCATTGTCGGAAACATAAACTGCCCGACATCTTTTTACTAAGCCTTTTGCTCTTTTGGGATAAGTTGAACCGATAATTGCACCGTTGTCATCCATAACTGTTATGGTTTGAAAATTACTTTCGGTGCCGTTTTTTATCATGGGTGCCTCCCCCTTCGGTCGTATTAAAATACATATACCTTCGTTTTTTATCATGGGTGTCTTCCCCTGTATATAAATCTAGATTAGCATACCCTCTCCTAAATGTCAAGATATTGTATTAAATATAGGGAAATTAAGCTCGGAGCTATTCCTCTGGAAAGTATTCCTTCCCCTCAATATAGCGCCATGTCTGCCCGTCGTCGTTGTCCTTGACGGTTACATAGTAGTAAAGCGAAGGTTCGGCATTGCTGTTTAGTTGCTCATCGGAAACATTCAAATCAATCAATGCGTAGTATATCGATATAGAATTATCGTCGTTTACATCAACAAGCTCAATTACCATATGCAATACTTTCTGACTCAACCACTGGGGTATTGCAAGCGGATAGTGTGAGCATTGCCGCCGCAAGTATAAGGGATAAGTATTTTTTCATGCTATTTTCCTCCAATTCTGTGTTTCTCAATGCCATTATAGCTTCACTAATGATATAGGTCAATACATAAACCCAATCTGATATAATTTGTAATTTGATTGACATTTTTG
>CAZLMF010000013.1:10218-28485 GCA_964560565.1 uncultured Oscillospiraceae bacterium | reverse complement strand
CAATCACCCTCCCAGCTCTGCTGATAAGGTAATATCCATTTTCACTCTTAACTCCCGCATAAGGCTCCGCCGCTGTAACGTAAATCTTAAGTGTCGCAGGCAGCTCACGCTGTACCTCCACGGTTTCAATTTTAATAAGCTCACTCAGAATAGCGGTCTGTGTCTTTTTCTGATTTAACCTAAATAGGTTATCCCCAACTTTCACCTTGCCGCTTCCTATAATCTGCTCGTAGGTATATCCGGTTTCACCGATAACCTCAATATCCGTAATATTAAAAAAGACCGTAACAGACAATAGCGCACCGGCAATCGCAACAAAAACAAGCATAATAAAATAGTAAAGCGCCATATTGCGTCTGTTACGTCTTTTAGCTGGCTTTCGTGCGGCTGCCGTACGCTGAGTTTGAACAGAACCCCCGCTGATCTTTCTTATATCCCTCATTATATACCTCAATTGCACGTTTGTAAATAACTGCGACTGTATCGCCTTTATTTTACTTCCCTTATACTTCCTTTAGTTAAGCCTACTCACGCCTAATACTTGCACCAACCTGACTTAAGCTTTTTTCGATGCTTTCGTATCCACGGTCGATATGCCTTAAATTGCTGATAGTGGTTGTTCCCTCTGCACAAAGCCCTGCCGCCACGAGTGCAGCGCCTCCCCTTAGGTCGGTTGCGGTTGTATTTGCACCGTAAAGCCTCGGCACTCCCTCGATTATTGCCACCTTGCCCTCGACTTTAATGTCAGCTCCAAGTCTTGTGAGCTCCGACACATGCTTATAGCGGCTTTCGAATATATTCTCCACAAAAACGCTTGTGCCCTTGCATATTGATGCAACTGCCATCACAAGTGCCTGCGCATCAGTCGGAAACCCCGGATAAGGCATTGTTCTTATTACCTTAACAGGTTTAAGCGGCCACTTCGAACTAATATATATATTATCATCAAATGCATATATCTTGCAACCCATCTGTGTAAGTATGGGCGTTATGCTTTCTACATCCGAGTGCCTTGTGTTTGTGACGGTGATTTCTCCACCCGCTGTTGCACAACAACACAGATATGTAGCAGTGACAATTCTATCAGGTATTACAGTATGCTCGCAGCCATTAAGCTTAGGGACTCCCCTGATGACAATAGTACTTTGCCCTGCACCCTTAATATCCGCTCCGCATTTATTAAGAAAATCCGCTAAATCGATTATCTCAGGTTCGCGAGCGGCATTTGCAATCTCGGTATCCCCTTGCGCTGTCACAGCGGCAAGCATGATGTTTTCCGTCGCTCCCACTGATGGGAAGGACAGCGAGATTTTCGCACCCTTAAGCTTCCTATCCACAACACAGTCAAGATACCCAAACTCCTCCTTGATTGAAACACCCATCTGCCGCAGTGCAGACAAATGTAAATCAATCGGTCTAGGGCCCAACTCACAACCACCAGGGAATGACAGCCTACACCGCCCAAGCCTGCCGAGTATCGCTCCTAGAAACACAATTGACGATCGCATTTCTCGCATCAAATCATCGGGAACCTCAAAATGAGTTAATCCGCTTGTATCCACTGTAACTCTATCAGCATCTCTTGTGCATTTGCAGCCTAGGAAAGATAATATCCTGCAAGCTGCATCAACATCGGAAAGCTTCGGGCAGTTATGTAGAATGCTCTCTGTTGTGCCCAGTATAGTTGCAGCAAGTAACGGCAACGCACTGTTTTTCGCGCCTTGAACCTCTAGCTGACCTGACAGCTTACGTCCACCTTCAATCACCAGCTTTTGCACTCAATACACCCTCTCAAAGCATAGTTTTTTAACAACGATATACACAACATACTATGCTTTTTGGGTTTATCTGGTGAATGAGGGATGTGCTAGAGATTCATTAGTACTCCAAGAATATTCGTGACCGCATCTGTGACCGCCATACTTTTTGCATTTTGCGACATTTGCGTGAGTTTCTCGCGGTTATTATAAAGCTCCTCAACAATTTCAATCATTCTCTGTGAGGTTAGATTTTTCTGCTCAACAACTATTGCAGCGCCTTTGTTTTCAAGGACTAAGGCATTGTGGTACTGATGATTTTCAGCCACAATGGGCGACGGAATAAGAATTGATGCACGCCCCACAGCTTGTATTTCAGCTAGCGTCATTGCCCCTGCACGAGAAATTACAAGGTCTGCCGCCGCCATACAAACGCCTATATTGTCAATATACTCACGCACATCAAGGCGCTTATTGCCTTTAATCTGAACGCCTCTCGCCCTAAGGTCGGGTATAAAGCTGTCCTTACCCATGCCTCCATATCCGTGGATATGGTTAATATCTCCCTTTTTCTGCTCCCACACCATTAGGTCGAGCATTGCATCATTTATGCCCCCTGCGCCTAAGCTGCCGCCGTAGGATAAAATCGTCATACCACCGTCGAGTTTAAGCTCAATCCGAGCTGACTCCCTTGACTTTTGAGAAATCTGCCCCCGTAGAGGGTTGCCTGTTATGACGCAGTTTACGCCCTCATCAAGATGTTTACGTGCGGTTTCATTTGGCAGCATAACCACATTTACAAGCTTTGACAAAAGCCTTGTTGTCATGCCGGGATATGCGTTTGACTCATGCACCGCTGTTTTTATCCCCATTTTAGCCGCCGCCCTTAATATAGGGCCGCATACATATCCCCCTGTGCCAAACACAATGTCGGGCTTGAAGTCCTTTATGATACGCCTTGCTTGGGGTAGAGAGGTTGCAAGATAGAAACAAGCTTGGACATTCTTCACTATGTTTTCAGGGGTGATTTTGCGCTGAAAACCATGTACCTTAATAGGAGTGAAGTTGTAGCCTGCCTGTGGTACAATTCTTGCCTCCATGCCAAAGGGAGTGCCCGCAAACAGTATTTCGCAATCGGGCATTGCTTTTTTTACCGCATCAGCCACCGCAAGAGCAGGATAAATATGCCCCCCTGTTCCGCCGCCGACAAAAAGTATTCTCATTTAAGTCACACACCTCCTGTTTTTTCTTTTTACCTATGATATATTATTCTAAGTTCGATTGCCTTGAAATATTAAGCACTATACCAACCTCGGCAAGCTGCATTAAAAGCGCCGTTCCTCCGTAGCTAAAAAACGGAAGGCTAATTCCGGTATTGGGCACTGAGTTTGTTACTACCGCAATATTAAGCAGCGCCTGCAAGCCTATCTGCACCGTTATTCCCACTACCACCATCATACTAAACTTATTCGGCGCTTTAGACGCAATATAAAACCCTCTGAAAATAAACAGCGCAAAGAGTATTATTATAAGCATTGCTCCTACAAAGCCAAGCTCCTCGCATACTATTGCAAATACAAAGTCATTGTGGGACTCTGGTAAAAAGCGATACTTTTGCATTGAGTTCCCAAGCCCCAGCCCTAATACGCCCCCAGAGCCTATTGTAATAAGGGACTGATAGGTCTGCCAAGTGGTATCCGTCGGGTCTGACATAGGGTCAACAAAGCCCTTTATTCGCTCCATGAAATAGCCTGTGCCCTTAAAGTACATAAGTGCCAGTACTGCCAAAACAAGAGCTATAATGCCCACTAATGCAATGCCCATGATATGCTTCATTCTCACGCCGCCGACAAACATCATCACTATGCCAATCGCACAGATTATTATCGTTCCCGAAAGATGAGGCTCCGCAATTACAAGTGCCGCAACAAGTCCCAATGCCGCCAAAAACGGCACTACTCCGTACTTAAACTCCTTAATTCTATGTTGATTTACCGAAATAAGATACGCAAATAATATAATTATCGCAAGCTTTGCAACCTCCGAGGGTTGAAAGTTGACAAACCCAAAGTCAATCCAACGCTTTGCACCGCTTGATGGCAATACCAACACCATTGCCAAAAGTGCAATGGACATTCCAAACAGTCCAAATACCACAATAGGTCTGCGAAGATGATTGAAGTCAATCACTGAAATCACAAGCATTGCCACAATTCCCAAGGCTGCAAGCAAAAGCTGCTTTCTGACGTAGATAAAGCTGTCACCGGATTCATAATAGCCCCATGCATAGCTTGCTGAGAACATCATAACAAGCCCAAAGGTCATAAGTATTATGACAATGATAAAGAAAGGCAAATCCATTCGTCCTAAGCGAATTGCCCTTTTTTGTCTTTTTTGAGTTGCTTGCGCATTCTGCGCAGTTAATTCTCTCTCAGCAGACATTAACTAACCTCCATATAAATCCCTTGCCTTGACTAAATCCCAAATATCGCTCCCACAGACAATATTCCTGCTACAAGGGTAATCGCAGAGAAAACCCCCACTATTTTTACCTCGCTCCAGCCTGACATCTCAAAGTGATGATGAATAGGACTCATCTTAAATATTCTCTTGCCTGTGGTCTTAAAGCTTATTACCTGTATTACCACTGACAATGCCTCTACCACATATATTATTCCTGCCACAAGTATCAGCACGTGAAGCCCTGCACCAATCCCCAGGGCTAATACCGAGCCGCCTAAGAACATCGAGCCTGTGTCCCCCATCATGACCTTTGCGGGGTAGAAGTTCCAAACCAAATACCCTAAGCAAGCCGCCGCAAGGGAAATTGCGTATATAGACAGTCCCTTAAAGGATAGCATTGACAGTATCGCCATAAATGATAGTGCGTACACAAACGTTACTGAGCTGCACAACCCATCAACCCCATCTGTAAGGTTTACCGCATTAACAATAAACAGCATTGCAAGCAGAACAATCGGGTAATATAAAATCCCTAAATTCAACTGCCCTATAAAAGGAAACTTTATTATAGTCGAGGTGTCCCCTGACATATATATCGCCAGTAGATAAAGAGCACCAAAAATCATCTGCATAAAGAGCTTTTGCTTTGCATTTAAGCCCATATTCTGCTTTTTGACTACCTTTATGTAATCATCCAAAAACCCCACAAACCCAAATGCTATCGCCATTCCAAGCCCTGCATATAGCTTTGTCATTTCGATTACACTTACCTGCTGTGCATCCTCACTTGTGAGGTTAAGTACAATAATCCCCACTATAATTCCGATAACAGTCCCTGCCGCAAACATAAAGCCTCCCATCGTGGGAGTGCCCTCCTTATGCTTATGCCAGCGTGGACCTATATCCAGTATTGTCTGCCCAAACTTGAGCTTACGAAGAAAAGGAATAAGGAAAATCCCCATTACCGATGAAACCACAAATGCAGCTACCGCCGCACATACACTAACCCAAATAGACATATTCAATGCCCTTCCCTTACTTTTTTATGTCAAAGCGTATACCGCTATGCATTATCCTCATAAACCTGCTCTATAACCTTTTCAAGCTCCATGCCACGGCTTGCCTTAAATAGCACCAAATCGTCCTTGCCAAGTGACCTTTTCAAATACGAAACAAGCTGTTCCTTATTGTCAAAATAGCTCACCGACTTCATTTTAAGCTCCGATGCACGAGTTTTCGTGTGCGCCGCAAGTTTACCATAGCAAAGCAGCATATCCACATTGCTTTCATTTACCTTATCTGCAATATCCCTATGAAGCTGCTCCGAATATGAACCAAGCTCAAGCATATCCCCAATTACCGCAACTCTTTTCCCCTTTGCAGGAAGTGAAGCTAAAACATCAATCGCCGCTGTCATGGAGGTGGGAGATGCATTATAGCAGTCAACTATCAGCGTCTGCTCTCCCTTTTTCACAATATTCTGCCTCATATCAGCTGGCTTATATGACAAAAACGACTTTACTATCTGTGCAGGCTCAATTTCACTTGCAATACCTACACAAAACGCCGCTAGCGCGTTTAGGATATTATGTGCGCCCGTTGCAGGCAATACCGCAGGTACTACCTTCCCATAAAAGACTATATCAAAGCGAGTTTCATTCGCCTTAATCTGAATATTAGTCGCCCTTACTGCCGCAACCTCATTGTTTACTCCATAGTATATGATTTCACGCCCCATTTCATACTGTAGGTTGAAGAGGAGGGGGTCATCAGCGTTTAGAATGAGAGTTCCGTTATCACCTAGTCCATCTAAGATTTCAAGCTTTGCTTTAAGTATGCCTTCCCTGCTGCCTAGGGTTTCAATATGTGAGTAGCCTATGTTTGTTATTACCGCAATATTTGGCTTTGCGGTCTTAGAAAGCACGCTTATCTCCCCAAAGTCCGACATACCCATTTCAATAACTGCCGCCTCATGGCTTTTGCTAAGCTCCATTAGTGTAAGCGGCAAGCCAATGTCATTATTGAGGTTGCCTTGAGTTTTAAGAGTCTTGTATCGGCTTGACAGCACGCAGGATATCATTTCTTTAGTGGTGGTTTTCCCTACACTGCCTGTAATTCCAACAAGGCTTATATTAAACAATCTGCGGTAATATGCGGCAAGCTTAATAAGCGCTTGCTTAGTGTCAGGCACTATAATATTTTTACCACCCTGCACTTCATGCTGTGTTATGACAGCCGCAGCTCCCAGCGAAAAAGCATCCCTTATAAAGTCATGCCCATCAAAGCGCTCACCCTTTATCGCTATGAATAAGCACCCTTTGGTAATCTTCCTTGAATCTATACTAATTGCGTTAGCTGTCCCCGTATGCTCTGATGCACTACCGACAGCCTTAGCAATCTGAATAAGTGTCAGCTGCTCCATACTCTCCCCCTTAACTTCTTGTTGCTTCGTTTTTTACTTGATTATATTCTACCATTTTGGCGAGTATCTTTCAATGCTTGTACTGCAATTTTTGTAAATTTTATATTTTGCTCTATTTTTTGCCATAAATCTCTTTGACTGCTTCCATAACTATATCTCGTTCAACGAAGTGTATATCCCCCTCCGGCAAGGCTTGATAATCCTCATGCCCCTTCCCTGCAAGGAGTAAAACGTCGCCTGCTTTTGCCTCCTTAACCGCATGGTATATAGCCGCTCTTCTATCTGTTAGGGCTACATAGGGAGTGTTATGCTCCTTTACGCCCACTAACATCATATTTATGATGCATTGTTCATTTTCGTCACGAGGGTTATCCGAGGTAAGCACCAAATAATCCGCAAGCCTTGCGGTGATTTCCCCCATTTGAGGGCGCTTTGTACGGTCGCGCTTGCCTGCTGCGCCGTAAAGGCAAATGAGCCTCCCTTTTACATAAGGCTTTATGGTGGTCAAGATTTTCTCCAGCGCATCGGGTGTATGAGCAAAGTCAAGTATTACGGTGAAATCAGTACCTGTTTCCAATACCTCGCATCTTCCAGGCACACCTCTGCTGCTATTTATCCCCTCGAGCACCTTTTCTGCCGCAAAACCAAGCTTCACACAAAGTGCCGCCGCACATAAAGAGTTGCCCACGCTGAAAAGCCCGGGCATTGCAAAAGTAATAGGATAGCTTTTTTGCTCATTTTTACTGCAAAGCCAATATGTCACACCGCTTGCAGTCCCTTTTATATTTGCCGCAAAGTAATCGCTTTCCCCCTCGCTGCTATATCCATAGCATTCGCAAGGCGGATTTTCCAATAGCCTCTTGCCGTGCTCATCATCTGCATTTACAAGGGCAATATTGCTGTTCTCAAGGAGCATTCTCTTTGCAAGAAAATAGTTTTCCATTGAGCCATGCCAATCTAAGTGATCTTGAGAAAGGTTCGAGAAAACCGCACCCTCAAAGTGAAGCCCTGCAAGCCTTTGCTGATCAAGAGCTTGGGAGGATGCCTCCATTACGCAGTATTCACAGCCATTCTCCACCATCTGAGCAAAAAGGCTTTGCAGCTCCAAAGGCTCGGGAGTGGTATTGACCGCATGGATTTCTTGCGCACCTGTATCATAGACAATAGTGCCGATAAGTCCGCTTTTGCAGCCGCAATGCTCTATTATATGCTTTATCACATAGGAAATTGTGGTTTTCCCATTAGTGCCTGTAACGCCAATAAGTTTAAGCTTTTTTGCAGGGTTTCCATAAAGGTTTGCCGCCATAAGTGATAGCGCTTTTCGCCCATTATCCACGATAAGCTGCTGTGAAGCAGATATGCCCATATCACGCTCGACTACTACTGCACTTGCTCCCTGTTCTATTGCTTTTAGGGCAAAGTCATGCCCGTCAAGGGTTGCACCTTTAATGCAAACGAAAACGCACCCCTTTGTTATCTTTTTGCTGTGAGATACTATCTCCGATATTTCTATATCCGTCTTTACGCTGCATATACCGTTCATTATCTGCGATAGAAGCATTTTCGTTCCCCCTTTCATTAGCCATGCTATGGCAAAATATATTTTAGGTCACACCGTCATTTTCCTGCACTAGGAACATGACGTCAATTATAGTGCCTCTTCTTACCTTTTCTCCTGCATTTACAGATTGCGTCGATGCAGTTGCCGCCGCATTGTTTATTGCACCGCCTGAAAGCTTAATGTTAAGCCCTGCATTTGTAATTGCAGTATTTGCCTGTGTAACGCTAAGCCCAATTACATTTGGCACTGTTACCATCTCGTCTGCTATATCCTCCGTATAAAGCACAACCATCCCATCATAGGGAATTGGCGAGCCTGTATAAGGATATTGCTTTATTACATTATCGCCATCGCCGACAATTTTGCACTTTAGCCCCTGTGCGGCAAGTGCCGCTTGAGCGTTTAGCTTACCTTTGCCTATTACATAAGGCACAGTTACCTCTAATGTTTTAAGCTCCTCTTCGGTGTACTGAGGATAGTGTCCAAGGTAGGGCAAAGCCTCTTGAAATACCGCCGAAACAACAGGTGCCGCAACTGCACTTCCGTAAATCTGACCCCCTGTTGGCTCATCGACCATTACAAGCATGATAATCTCCGGATTATCTGCCGGTGCAAATCCCACAAAGGATGACATATAAGCATCTACACCCGTTACAACGGTTTGGTCCTGCTTCTCCGAGGTTCCGCTTTTGCCACCGATTTTATAGCCTTTTATGTAGGCGTTAATGCCACCGTTTGCCTCAACGACATTCTGTAAAAGCTCCTTCATTATGTCGGAGGTTTCATTGGACACTACTTGCCTTTTTACATTTTCATCTGCAGTGAAAACCGTATTCCCCTCATTATCAAGTATTTTATCCACAACATGGGGAGTCACTAAATATCCGCCGTTTATTGCCGCTGCATATGCGGTCACCATCTGCATAGGAGTAATCTTATTCGACTGACCAAAGGAGCTGGAAACAAGCTCAACTTGCCCCATGCGGTCAGCGGTATAGTATAAGCTTCCTGTCTCGCCTGGTAAATCTATCCCTGTTCTTTCAGCAAGCCCAAATGACTTAAAATAATTGGTGAAGTTATCGACCCCAAGCTTCTGCCCTACCTGCATAAAATACGGGTTGCAGGAAACTATAAGCGCCCTTTGTAGGTCAACCGTTCCATGCCCTCCGCCCTTCCAGCAGTGGAACACCGTCCCCGACACTGTATAGCTATGATTGCAGGTAAAGTTAGTGTTTCTTTCTATTGCACCCACCTCAAGGGCAGATGCCGCTGTAATTACCTTAAATACTGAACCAGGGTAGTAAAGCTCAGTAATCGCCTTGTTCTTCCACTGCGCCTCAAGGGCGGCAAGCCTTTGAGCATTCACATATTCGCTTGTAATCTCGGCATTTCTCTCCTCCTGTGGGAGAGTGCTTTGTGCGTCTAGCTTCTCATAAAGCTCCTTCACATAAGCCGCCGCTTCATCATCATATATAGTAAACGGCTCATTTAGGTCAAAGCTTGGCGTTGTTGCCATTGCAAGGATTGCCCCTGTGTTGACGTTCATCATTATGCCTGTGGCGCGGTTTTTTACCTTATGCTGATTGACTGTTTTTTCAAGGTTTTTCTCCAGATAGTGCTGCAAAACCTCATCTACGGTAAGGATTAAATCGCTGCCGTTTTCGGGGTCATATAGCTTCTCATAGCGATAAGGCATCTCATTGCCCCCTGCATCCTGTGCGGAAACCAATCTGCCGTTTACGCCACTTAAATACTTCTCATAATAAGCCTCTATGCCATATAGACCGGTGTTTTCGTCCCCTGTGAAGCCTATGACATTTGCCGCTAGTGTGCCATTGGGGTAATAACGCTTTGTATCCTGCACCTGATGAATTGAGGTAATGCCATTATCAACGATAAACTGCGAAATCCTATCATTCTCAGGGCCTTCAACCTTTTTCTTTATGATGGTCCACTTGTTATCATTGTGCGTTTTCTCAAGAATAGTTTCATAGTCTAGCTCTAGTATTTCAGCAAGCCCCTTTGCGATAAGCTCTCTCTTTTCAGGCTCATGGGCTTTAATGTCATTAGGTGAAATAACTATTTGCCACACAGTTGCACTCTTTGCAAGGACTTTTCCGTTGGTGTCGTAAATAGTGCCCCTGTTTGCATATATAGTCAAAACATCGAGCTGCTGCCTGTTTGCAAGGTTCTGATAATATTTGCTGTCTACTATTGAAATTTTAATTAAGTTAAGTGTTATGTATGCAGTAAAAAGCGCCAAAAGGCCGCCTACCACATAGATAAGCCGCCGTTTCATTACAAGTGTCGGATTTTTTGCGCTTGCAGCCGCTTTTGATGCCATATAGCCACCCTTTCAAAAAATCATTTGCCCCACACATACGACCTGCCTAAAAACTAAAGCGAAAGCCTTAAATTTCTAGTCGGACTTAAGCGCAGGGCATGTATACTCTGTACGTTTGTGTATTTTAAGTCTATACTATATTTATTCTCTAAAAACCTATATATTCCATAAAATCGTTCAAGCTACCTTCAAGCTTGCCAAAAAATCCAACGTTTTGGTTCTTGTCAACCACAACTGTGCTGCCAAAATCAATAGTAATATGCTCAATCTGGCTCTTATCAATCTTTTGAAGCCCTAGCACATCGGATGCGTACTCCTCAACATTTCTAAGGGACATACGCTCGTCAATCTTCGCCTGTAAGCGCACATTGTCACTGCGTAGCATTTCAAGCTGATTGCTTTCAGTATTTATCTCGCTATAAAGCTCATTGATTTCCACTTGACTATAAAGCATTGCGCAACAAACGCTTATCGCAAAAATGGACACCAAAAGCCCCTTCACAGGTGAGGATTTCTTCTCCTTTGAAGCCTTTTTTTCAACAACCTGAAGCTGCGCCCTTTGCCTTTCGTATTGCGCTCTTTTACGTGCTCCCTCATCAAACATCGCCAAATCGTATGCTAGATTTGATTGTCCTGCCATTTTTACGTTCCCCCTATCAAGCTAGAAACTTCTCAAAGCTTTTCTAAAATCCTAAGCTTTGCACTTTTACTTCTCTTGTTTTCCGACAGCTCTTGCTGCGAAGCCACAATCGGCTTTTTATTGACAAACCTTGCCTCAGGTTTTTTATCACATATACAAATAGGGAATTCCGGCGGGCACACACAGCCCTTACACCATGATACAAAACGTTGCTTTACCAACCTATCCTCTAGGGAATGGAAGGTGATAACCACAAGCCTTCCTCCGCTTGATAATAGCTTAAATGCTGAGTCAAGCCCATTTGACAAAGCGTCAAGCTCCCCATTTACCTCCATGCGTATCGCTTGAAAGCTTTTTTTACTGGGATTCTTGTCCCTCCTTGCAGCGGCAGGCATTGAGGTTTTGATAATCTCCGCAAGCTGTAAGGTAGTTTCTATCGGCGCATTTTCTCGAGCTGCAACAATATTCCCTGCTATTGAGCGTGAAAAACGCTCCTCACCATACTCAAATAATATCCTTGTCAAATCCTGCTCGGAGTAGCTATTTACCACATCATGTGCAGACAGCCCGTCCTTGCTCATTCTCATATCCAGCGGCGCATCCGTATTGTAGGAAAACCCACGTTCGGGGTTGTCAAGCTGAAAGGAGGATACCCCTAAATCCATCAGCACTCCATCTACCTTTTCCATGCCAAATCCGCCAAGAACTCTTTCTATATCAACAAAACTTGCCCTTACGACCTGTGCACAGCGATATTCACGAAGCCTTTCACCTGCGACCTTTATCGCATCAGGATCTCTATCTAGTGCAATAAGTATTCCCTTTTCAAGTTTTTTTGCTATTTCAACCGAATGCCCTGCTCCCCCTGCGGTGCAGTCAACATATATGCCGTTCGGGCGAATAGCCAAGCCTTCTATGCTCTCCTCAAGCATTACCGACTTATGATTAAAATCCATTTATATTACCTCATTCAAACATCTCTAGCGTGATTTCCTTGTTTAGTTCATCCCACTTTTCTGTATTCCATATTTCAGCGCGATTAGATGCGCCTATAACTGTTACGCTTTGCTCAAGTCCGGCATAGTTGCGCAAGTTTAATGGAATTAGGATTCTACCCTGCTTGTCCGGCTCAACCTCGCTAGCGCTCGATGATAGGAAGCGTTGCAGCTGTTGCGCCTTTGCAAGTGGCATGGTGTCAATTCTTGATTCTATTTTTGACCATTCCTCGATGGAATAGACATATAAGCAAGGATTTCCAAAACCTTTTACTACAATAAAGCGAAGCCCGAGATCTTCCCGCATTTTAGCCGGGAAATTCATTCTGCCCTTAAGATCAATACTATGACCGTACTCACCTATCAGCACAAGCTCCACCTCCACACTTTAATTACACTTTGGTGAAAAATCAACCACTTGCCCCCACTTTTCACCACTGTAATGATATTATACACCGTTCGTAATAAAATTGCAACAATTAGAAATATCATTATGTTGGTAAAAACTTGCTGAATTTTATTATGGTTTTTGTGCAACTTGCTTAAAATATGAATAGAATGTATGTTCTTTTTGTAGCATTTTGACTGTTTATCCTCACTATGTTGTGTTTGTTTTCAACAGTGTCAACACTATATTGTGTTCAACTCCTTCCCTTAATTATGTCAATTTGGTTACAGTTTGTTCACGACTTTTTAACGCTTATAAAATACAACAATACCCTTAAAACTTACGCTTTAAGGGTATTGTTTGGAGGAGTTAGAGTATTACTATCAAGTTTTCTTTACATTCGATGCAAACAAAGTATTACCGGCTGTTATTACAAGAGCAATAAATATGCATATCCAAAAGCTGCCTATGCTCATTGTGGGAAGAATAAAGTCCGCAAAAGCAACTACTCCCGCATTGACTACAAGGCTAAAAAGCCCAAGGGTTAAAAGCGAAATAGGCAGTGAAAGTATCTGTAACAATGGTCTTATAAAAATATTGAGCAGCCATAGCACGACCGATGCTCCTAGATATGCAAGCGTTCCACCCTCGATAAAAAATCCATCAGGGAAAAGCTTTGCAGTAATAAACAGTGTCACAGCACAAATTATCCATTTTATCAATAATTTCATTTTTTCACCATGCCGTTTAAGGCACGCCTCCTCTCATGATTATTTTCTGTCCTTATCTAAGCAGACAGCGCACCTTTACATTGTTTTCCTTATCGCCGCAATCAACGTCAACCAAATCAAGAGGACCTGTGTCGAAAACAAGCTCGAACAATACAGCCTTACTAACCTTAATCGCACCATTGGTCAACATTTCCCACTTTAGTTTTTTTATCGCGCCAAAGCTTAGAAGCCTCCCAAGCTCAACGAAATCATCAGCAATATCCAAAAGCATTAAAAATAAGTAAATCGGCATGGGTATGAAAAGCCTAAGACTCTTTGGCTTACCGTTTTTCTTCAGTTTCTTTCTCTTAAAGCTTACGCTTACGATAAAGAAAAATACAGGTCTATTCAACATAAATCCTTACCTTAGCGGCACTACCTTTTTCGCCGGCATCGATATTGACTATATCCTCATCCAAGCCATTTTCCGCAAGTTCAATTACCTGCTTAATAATCTCTGAAATGTCAATACCCTGCTTATTAAGCTCTATTTTTGCATCCTTAGGGATACTGCTAAGCGCAACAGGGCCTAGTGATTTAATCAATGACATAGGTATATTTACATTGACTTTTGCCTTGCCGCTGCCATCTTCATTCTCGTTAGCATCGACAGTAATTCTAAGCTTCTTAGGTTTTCTACCGCGACTGTCCTTCATTGCCACAAGCTCAGTGTTTACGGTTTCCCTTGAATCCATTGCAGATAATAGCTCCTCCGCCTCATCAACGGAAATTAAGCCGTTTTTAAGCATTTCAAGTACACGAGTTCTCTCATTTTCTGGCATGGTATTTCCTCCTAACATTTATTGAGTTATTTATCTCCCGAAATAAGACTTGCAGCTTCCTGTGCATTGATAATGCCCTTTTCAAGCATATCGAGCACATCGGCTGTGCTGTGGCGAACTGCTTCCTCCTGCCCATATAATGTGGCAAGCAAATCCTCTAGCAGTCCTTTTACTGTAGGATAGGAAATAGAAAGCGTTCTTTCGACTTCCTTGATATTGCCCCTACATCTTAGAAATGTTTCCATAAATAGCTTTTGCTTTTCATTTAGCGAGCAATATTTGCATGGAATAAAGCTCCCTGTTACCTCTGATGAGCAGCTTGAGCATGTCATTCGGGTGACATTAAGCTCACTGCCGCATACGGCGCATTTTGATGGAGTACTGTACAATTTTTTCCCTCCCTTTACATCCTTTAATTGCATTATAGCAACTTACCTTAACTTTGTCAATAGTTTTTCTTAACTTTCTTAATAATAATCTTAACTTTATTAATTTTAGTATTAACAACCTTAATTTTAAGTATTAAAAAATTGAAGTGCTTATAAATAAGCACTTCAATTTATATATGTATATATGTATATATTTACTTTTTCTCTCCTAGTAGATGAGCTTTGCCAACTTCCAGCTGTCGCCCTCTTTAAGCATTGTCACAGTTAGGGTTTTCTTTTCACCTGTTGGCACCTCGGAATCCTCGGTATATGTGACCTTATCAAGCTCGATACTAAGCTCAACGCTATCCGGCGTGGGGCTTTTATAGGTCACTAGAGGAGCGCTCCAACCTAAATCGTATTCCTTTGCTGTAAAGAGGTCCTTGTACATTATTAGCTTTCCTTCTTTTTCAGCATAAATCTGCCCTGTACCGATGCAGTTATCAATGATGCGGGTTGCTTCCGCCTCTACAAAGGTGGAGTTTACGATTCTCTCAATATCCGCAAATGAAGTGAATTCCTCATCCTTGACAAAATATGCGCCGTCAGCGGGTGTGGTATTGTATGCAGGAGCTGCAGTGTTAAGCCCATACTGCATATAAGTTGCAAAGACTTTGTAGTTATTTGCAAGCAGTTCATCGGATGCTGTGTCAAGCTCGGTATAATAAGCATCGTCTGGCGCCCAAACAGGTTCAGGCTTCTTATGGCTTCCGGTAGCTAAAACATAGATAACCGCCGCCATTGCAGCTATTGCCACCACTGCCGTTATAACCGTAACTATTAAATTGCTTTTACTCTTATTCATATACTATCTTCCTTTGTCCATTTCTTAAATGCGTAAGTATTTATATTCTATGATATTATACTTTATTAAATATTTCAAGTGTTTTATGAATTATTATCACAAAAATAAAACAAACGGGAACTTATCCCGTTTGTTTGCTTATTTTTCTGTTAGATATTCTTGCCTATAAGTTCTCTGTATAAACCTAAGTAAAGCTCGGCTGATTTTGTCCAGCTAAAGTCGCTGCGAAGTGCTCGGCTGACAAGTTTACCCCATAGCATTCGCTTATCATAATACTCTCTTGCCCTTTTAATAGCATCAAGCATATCATGGGCGTTGTATGTTTGGAAGGTAAATCCATTCCCGCCTTTATTGCCGCAGTCGATTATACTGTCCTTTAGTCCTCCTGTTTCACGCACAATGGGGATAGTGCCGTAACGCAGGGAAATCATCTGTGCCAAGCCGCAAGGCTCGGACATTGAAGGCATAAGGAACATATCCGCCCCTGCATAAATCTTGCGTGCTAGGGCTGGGATAAAGCCTATGGTAAGGCTAACTCTACCTGGGTAGCGCTGCTGCATTTCCCTAAAAAAGTTCTCGTATTCAGCTTCTCCTGAGCCTAAAATTACAACCTTGTAGCCAAGGGCGACTATGTCGTCAAATACAGCCTTGATAAGGTCAAGCCCCTTATGGTTGGCAAAACGTGTGATTATGCCGATTAAAGGCTCCTTGCCTGCCTCAAGTCCTGACTCCTCCATAAGCTTTTCCTTGCATATCGCTTTACCTTTTTTATTATCCACATTGTAGTTTGCAGGGATAATCGGGTCGATATCAGGATTGTAGCTTTTTGTGTCTATGCCATTTAGGAAGCCGCAGGTTTTATACTGCTTTTGGCGCAAAATCCTATCAAGCCCATGAGCAAACCACGGGTCAAGAATTTCTGTTGCGTAGGTGGGGCTAACCGTAGTCACCTTATCAGAGCATTCAATTGCAGCTTTCATAAAGTTTAAGTCGCCGTCGTACTCCATAAGCGGTGTAAGAAATTCCGGCAGCCCAAGGACATCCGACATAAGCTCCAGTCCGTATCTGCCTTGATATGCGATATTGTGGATTGTAAAGACGGTCTTAATGTCCTCATAACCGCTTTGATAGCGGTAAATAGCGTTATAGTAAACAGGCACAAGAGCGGTCTGCCAATCATTGCAGTTGATTATATCGGGCTTGAAGTCTATAAGGCGCAGTGCCTCAAGAACTGCACGAGAGAAAAAGGCAAATCTCTCCGCATCGTCGTAGTAGCCATACAATCCGCTGCGCTTAAAGTAGTACTCATTGTCAATCAGATAATATGTAACGCCATTTACTATAACCGTAAAAATGCCCACATACTGCTTTCGCCATGCCACATCGACCGATAATTCCGCCACAAGAGTCATATTGTTTCGCCACTGCGCAATAATGTCGCCATAAAGTGGCATAATTACTCGGCAGTCATGTCCATGTCCGACTATTGCACCGGGCAGTGACCCTGCAACATCCGCAAGTCCTCCGGATGCAGCGAACGGGGTAGCTTCACTTGTAACATAAAGAATGTCCATTTTGTCCCCCTCTCTTAACACGTCCAAACCTCCTAAATAATTTATATTAAGCTTCTCTAAACCTGTGCTCTTTTCTCTATGAATATAGGATATGATTGCGAGCCTGTAAGCACACGGTAGTCAGCAATCTCCACTTCCTTATCGGTGATGGTATAGCGAACCTCGCATTTCTTGCCGATATGGGTGCCTTGCATAATGATGGAATCCTTGACCTTTGCCCCCTTGCCAATGTGAACACCACGGAATAAAATTGAGTTTTCAACCTCGCCCTCGATTATGCATCCATCAGCAACAATTGAGTTTTTGCAGATTGCATCAATTCCATGCTTTGCAGGGGCTTCGTCACGGATTTTAGTGTATATCGGGGATTCTGAATTAAACAGGCTTCTTCTAAGGGGCTGCTCTAACAGCTTCATATTGGCTTTGTAATATGCTGCCACAGAATCAATTTGCTCGTAGTCACCCTTATATTCATAGCCTATTATCTCAAGCTCTTTGGTTCTATGCTGTAAAACATCAACCTCAAAGCTATAAAGGCTTCTGCTTGCTGCTTCCGCGGCAAGGTCAATTAGGAACTTACGCCCTATTACAAAGATATTAAGGCTTGCGGAAAGCTCTCCTGCCATTTTCGGCTTAGTAAGTACATCAATAACACGATTGTCCTCATTGACGTTTATTATGGTTTTATTTGCTGTTTGGTCGGCTGTGAAATGTCCACTTGCGTATACAACGGTTATATCCGCATTGCTTTTCTTGTGGGCGTTTACAATTGGGCGAAAGTCCATATTTGTGATAACATCGCTATCGCACATTATCACATGGTCGGCGTTGGAATGCTCGATAAATCCGATTACATTTTTAAGTGCCTCAAGTCTGCCTCGATATATTCCACTGCCCACATGACCAAAAGGCGGCAGAAGATGAAGTCCTCCCGTCTTGCGGGAAAGATCCCATTCGCGTCCTGAGCCTAGGTGGTCAAGCAGGGACTGATAGTTGCTCTTAGTGATTACTCCAACCTCGGACATACCAGAGTTGACCATGTTAGAGAGCGGAAAGTCAATTAGCCTGTACCTTCCGCCAAAGGGAACTGAGCCCATTGTCCTTGACTTTGTAAGGTCATGGATTGCGTTGTCATGCATATTTGCGAAAATTATCCCCATTACGTTTCCCATATTAGCCATTTCTGTTCCCTCCCCTATATATTGTTCTCAACCATTTGCTTTGGCTTAATGGTTGCGCCTGCGTTTATGCTTACATCATGCCCTATTACGGCAATGCCCCACTCGTTTTTGTTCTCGATAAGCTCGGGGCGTGCGCCGATTACTACATCCTCGCCGA
>CAZLMF010000013.1:2304-10118 GCA_964560565.1 uncultured Oscillospiraceae bacterium | reverse complement strand
CTCCACGCTTGGTCATATAGGTCAAGGGGAACGTTAGGGTTCAGCAAGTCCATATTTGCTTCCCATAGGCTGTCTATTGTGCCGACGTCCTTCCAATAGCCCTCAAAATTATATGCAAGCATTCGCTGTTTGTCCTCAAGCATTTTGGGGATTATGTTCTTGCCAAAGTCCTTAGAGGCTGTGGGGTCATTTTCATTATCGATAAGGTATTTGCGAAGCTTATCCCACGAGAATACGTATATGCCCATTGACGCAAGGTTACTCTTAGGTTCGTCAGGCTTTTCAGCAAACTCGGTTACCTTCATTTCCTCGTCAACAGTCATTATTCCAAAGCGTGATGCCTCCTCCATAGGGACTTCAATAACTGCAATTGTGCAGTCTGCTTCCTTTTCCTTGTGGCTTGCAATCATCTTGGAGTAGTCCATTTTATATATGTGGTCGCCTGATAAAATTATGACGTACTCGGGATTATATCGCTCTATGAAGCCTATGTTTTGGTAGATTGCACTTGCAGTGCCCTTATACCATGATGCGCCAAGAGCTGTTTCGTATGGAGGTAAAATATGAACGCCGCCGTGGATACGGTCTAAATCCCATGGCTGACCGTTGCCTATATAGTCGTTAAGTACAAGGGGTTGGTATTGAGTGAGGACACCCACCGTATCAATACCTGAGTTAACGCAGTTGGAAAGGGGAAAGTCAATAATGCGGTATTTGCCGCCGTAGGGCACTGCCGGCTTTGCCATATCCTTCGTCAGCGCATACAGACGGCTGCCCTGCCCGCCGGCAAGCAGCATTGCCACACATTCCTTTTTTGTGTACATATAATCTCCTCCATGTAAAATGTATAATAATTGAAAAACTATTGCTGGTGGTGCTTTTTACTTGCTTGTTTTTTACTTGCTTTCTTTTGCTTTTTCTTGGGGTTATGCTTTAGGTAGAATACCGTCAATGCAGGGATTGTAAGCGATATTGATTGCTCAAAGCCATGCATTGGTATTTCATCGGATAAAACCTTTTTGTTATGCCTTGCCTTGCCACCGTATTCGGCGGCATCGGTTGAAAACACTTCGCTGTATTCGCCCTCAAAGGGTGCGCCTATGCGATAGTCCTCTTGAGAAATATTTGAGAAGTTGCATACGCAAATAAGCTCGTTTCCATTGTCATCAATGCGGCGGAATGCGATAATGCTTTGCTTGTAGTCATCGTTTGATATCCACTTGAAACCCTCCCAAGAGACGTCATTTTCCCACAGGCAAGGAGTTTCAAGGTAAAAGTGGTTGATGTCCTTCATATAGGTTTGCAGCACTTTATGAGCAGGGAAATCCAGTATTAACCAGTCAAGCTCCTGTTTGTAGTCCCATTCCTTGATTTGCCCAAATTCCTGCCCCATGAATATGAGCTTTTTGCCCGGATGTGCCATCATAAAGCCCACAAAGGCACGCATGGAATCGAACTTGCCCTCATAATCCCCGCTCATTTTATTAAGCAGGGATGCTTTGCCATGAACAACCTCATCATGGGAGATGGGTAAAATATAGTTCTCAGAAAAGGCGTAGAAAAAGCTAAATGTAACCTTGTCGTGGTTGTGCTGACGATACTCCGGCTCTAATGAAATATAGGTGAGCATATCGTTCATCCAACCCATGTTCCATTTGAAGTTGAAGCCTAATCCTCCTACATCGCAAGGCTTTGTCACAAGGGGCCACGCAGTGGATTCCTCGGCTATCATTAAGGCATCGGGGTGTTCATCGAAAATTGCGGTGTTGAGTCTTTGCAAGAAGCTTACCGCCTCGATATTTTCGTTGCCGCCATTGATGTTGGGTGTCCAATTTGCGCCCTGCCTGTCGTAGTCGAGATAGAGCATACTTGCCACCGCATCAACACGAAGCCCGTCAATATGATATTCGCTTAGCCAATAATTAGCGTTGGATATAAGGAAGGATACGACTTCATTTTTACCGTAGTCGAAGACTCTAGTCCCCCAGCCCTCGTGCTCACGTTTATTGGGGTCCTCATATTCATAGCAACAAGAACCGTCAAATTCATATAGCCCTGCCTCGTCTTTTGGGAAGTGGGCAGGCACCCAGTCCAAGATTATTCCTATTCCACGACTGTGTAAAATATCCACAAAACGCTTAAAATCATTTGGTGTACCGTTTCTCGAGGTAGGGGCGAAGTATCCGATGGCTTGATAGCCCCATGAGCCGTCAAAGGGGTACTCCGCTATTGGCATAAGCTCGATATGAGTATAGCCCATTTCTTTTACATAGTCGCAAAGCTCGTTTGCAAGCTTGATATAATCGAAGCTGTTGTCGTCAGAATACTTGCGCCATGAATTTATATGAAGCTCATATATATTCATCGGTGATTTGTAAATATTCCTGTTTGAGCGGTTTTTTTGGTACTGGGTATCAGTCCATTCAAAGTCATCAAACTCGTAGAATTTAGTGGCTGTACCGGGGCGTGTTTCCATGTGAACGCCGTAGGGGTCAGCTTTTAGGTGAGTAGCACCATCTGCGCCTACAACGCTATATTTATAAGCATCAAAGAGCTTTATGCCCTCGACCCACCGCTCCCATATACCGCCATCTGTTATTCTTTCCATTGGGTTCGCTAAGGCATCCCAGCCGTTGAAGTCGCCGACAACGGAAACTGCCTGTGCCTTAGGCGCCCACACTCTGAACATAACACCCTTTGCGCCTGCATTATCTTGCGAATGAGCACCGAAGTATTCGTAGGCACGTCTTGCGTTGCCCTGATGAAATAGGTAGCATTGAAACTCATTACCTTTTGCGGTTTCCGATATCATTTTTTACGCCCCCTTAAAAATAAGCCTGTCGGCGTAAAAAATCACCGACTAATATATATTCTTATTGATACTATTGTAGCAAATAATTCTAATCAATTCAAGCGTATTTGTTTAATTTGAATAAGTTTGACATATTTCAACGGCTAATTTTGTATATACCTTACAATGTTTTTATGTTTCCTATGCTTAAAACTTTACCGAACTGTTAATTTACTTCAATACTTTTCCTTTTGTGTTTATGACATGCAAAAAACTGCTGCAGCAATAATGTTACTGCAACAGTTTTGTTGGTGTTTTTAGCTACGCTTTAACTTTGCGGCAATTACGGTTATATCATCCTGATGCTTGCCCCTTAGAAGGGCTTTTGCCTCCACAGCAAGCTTTGACGCAAGCTCCATTGCGCTAAGCTCCCGATTTTCCAAAAGTTCCGCTCGTATCCAATCGCTACCCTGTGCTGTCACTCCGTCGGACATCATCACAATTACATCCCCCTCGGATAGCTTGACTCGACTGCGTTCGAATTCCGCACCACCGAGCATTCCTATGGGTAGTGAGGTGGATTCAAAGCTTGCTACGGACTTGCCTTTTCGGACAAAGGTTTCAGCTGCCCCTGCTTTTAGAAGCTCCACAACACCTGTGTATAAATCCACCCTGCAAAGGTCAATAGTGGCAAAGCTTTCCTCAGCTGATTTGACAATTAGAGAGGAGTTCACAAGCTTTATTGCCGCATCAAGTCCAACCGAGGCACGCAAAAGCTTCATAAATAAACCGCAGGTCATGACAGAGTCTACCGCGGCACGTTTGCCGCTGCCCATGCCATCTGATAGGCATAAATAGCAAAAGCCCTTAGAGTCGGTGAAAACTTCGTAACTATCACCTGATACACGACTTTTACCGCTGGAGATTTGGCTTGCTTTAACATCAAGTATAAAGCCTGCACACTCAAACATAGTGAGCTTTACGACACTATCAACCTTATATATTTCAGGAAGGTCAAATTCCCTCCCCACAGCATCTGAAATAAGGGCGGTTAGTTGTTGGCGGCTTGTGGTGGGAGCGGTTTTCGCAAAAGCTTGAATACTCATTCTGCCGCAAGAATCAAGCTCCGCACTTACTCGTGCCCCCATCATCCCTGTCTTTTCAAGGACATCCATAACAAGCTGTGCGCTTTCAACATCATATTCCTCCACTTCGGACATTTCACTGCTCATGGCGGTTAGCATGCCTGATATGCCGTCTAGCTGTTCGTCCATTAAGCGACGCATTTCTGCCATTTTACCGGTTAGGCTTCGGTTTGTGCGGTATTCACGGTAGTACTTGTTAAGCAGTGCTGTAAGCTCATCACGCTTGCAGCAATATCGGGTGAGATAATCGGGAAGCTCCGACTTGTCAAGCTTATCACGCTCACGCAGGGTGTTCACACACTCGATCATTGCCTGTGTGGTGCGGTCGTAGTTTTTCTGCCAGCAACGAGTATTAAGCCCACAGCGCTTGCATACTTCCTCGATTGCGCTGTTATATACCCACTCTGTATCCCCTAAAACCTCATTTTCCATTGTTTTTGAAACGCTGTCAACAGACTTGCGAACATCAATTATTGTGCCTGCCGCAAATTCAAGCCTTGCCGCAACAACATCGCTCAGTTCCACAGACTTGCGCTGTGCAAGTTTACCTGATATATCTATGCGATTGACTGCCCCTGCCGGGAAAAATGTAAATATAACTGTGGCGACCATTACGTCCGCAAGGACTCCAACTGTGCTAATGTCGACACCTATTATTATAAGCCCAATAGCGTTTGCACTGATAAACGCTACGGTTTGAATGAACTTACCAAAGCGATGGAATAAGCCTGATATCAGTCCAGCAAAAGCAAGCATTGCGGCAGTGTTGCCTATCGTGGGGGAATTGACCATTAGCCCAAAACTCACAAGGACACCGCAAATTGAGCCTCCTACCTGCTTATAGCGTTCAGCGGCAAAAAGAATAAAAAGTGCGCCGACAATCCGCCCTAGATTGAGCACAGAAAGGCTTATGGAGGATGCAGCAGCAATGCCCATTACCATTGTCACCGCTATGGAGGCGGCATAAACCGGACTAAGTGTTATAAAAGGGGTGCCAGACTTTACCGCACGGTAAGTGAGCATTAGGAAGTATGTGAGCGCACCTGTAAGGACGGCATTGCAGACTACAAGGATTATTCCTATTGCATCCACTTCTATCGCACCTAAGTAAATTGTAAGCCCCGTTACAACTGAACATAATGCAGAAAGGATTGATATTCCCGTATGCCGAAGCTTTGCCATAAATATTATATCAACGATAAAGCGTGCAATTATTACTGTCAGCATTGATATTATGCTTGGCATTGAGATGCTTACTGTGCCTGTGGATATATATCCGATAAGGCTCCCTAAAAAGGCAACTACTGCGTCAATTCCGCTTAAGCTTGCAACAAATGCAGTTGGGAAGGGTGAAAGCCCCCCTAAGATGGAACCTCTTGAGAGTATCGCCGATATGAATGAAACCGCAAGAATTTTAGTCAGTGAGATTTGGTTTTGCTTTCTCATGCTCCATAAAGCTTGTCCTAATGCTTGGTTTTTTGACATGAAAAAAATGCCCCCTTCCAGTACTGTGCATTCCATTATATACCAGCTGTATAGGGAAAGTAGTCGAAATCAGACAAGCAAAAACTATAATAGCAGGCTTTTTTGCCTGCTATTATAGTTTTTATAGGTTTATACTATTTACATTGTGAGGACTCCGCTATCGCTGATTAGTAGAATGAGAATTTGCTCCTCCCTGCCTGTATCGGCATTTACATAGACAAGCACCTTTTGACCTGTCCTGTCAACGCATGAGAATTCATAGGTCAGCACTTCGTTTAATCCGCTTGTTGGTATCACAGCAAGCTTTGTGCCGTTTACGCTAAGGGAGGCGGAAACACTTGCTTGTGCCTCATTCTTGGATATTGTAGGCGGGGATAGGTCACGCTTGTGGTGGTTGACTATATAGCCACGAGCGTCAAAGCCTAGGATTTCGCCGTTATCAAGGGCAACGGACACCTTAATAAGGTCAGTGTAAAGGGTAATATCGCCCTCGATTGCAGCGTAATTTATTGTTATAACATTATCGATTATCTCATAGTAGGTGGAGGTAAGCTCCCCTGTTGCAAGTTTGTTTATATATTTTTCCGCCTGCTCCTTTGCCTCGTCGACGGTGAGGTTGCTTTCAAGGACATCACGAGACTTAATCATATAAGATAGCAGTCCCCCTGCCTTAGTGATTGAGGCGGTGACGCCATCGCCCTTGAACACATAGGAGGGCATTTTTCCCTTTTCGTTATCGTCATCACCAATGGATTCACGTCCTGTGGCGGCGAGTGCTTTTTTACGAGCGGTGGCACGGTCGACTTCCTTCTCATTCTTTATTAGGAGAGGCTCACGCTCAAGGATATGGTCAGAGAAAGGCCCGTCATATATAAGTGTGGGATAGTCGGTAAAGCTTTCCTCGAATTCTTTAAAGCCATTGGCAACGGTGGGGTTTTCGCCATCCTGCGTTTGAGCAAGGGTTTTTTTGGTTTTATCGAAGCTTATAAAGCCTCCGGCGATTTGACTTTCAAGCTCCCACATATCCTCGGATAGACTTTGGCAGTACTCATGAAGCTTTGAAAGGTTTTCATGATCTTCGGTAGTAAGGGCTTCGCCACGATTTGCTTTTGTGGATAGGCTTGAGCAGTAATTGCCCACCTGAGAAAGGAATTTATAGGTATTTTCAAGGTTAAGCTCTGATACAGGGAGAGTTGCGAGGTAAGATTTGGCGGCACTTGCCTCTGTGCATAGCTTGCTTGTGAGGGATTGCAGCATTTCAGGTGTGCCTGAATACATTCCCTTGCTAAGGGTGTTTTTGATGTTGTCAACATTGGTGGCAAGGTCAGAAACTGAGCGTAAATAGGTGTAGTCAAGGGTTTGCTTGAGCTGCTTTGCCTCCCTTGCATTTGTGTATGCCATGTATCCTAGTACAGAGATTGCAGCGATGGCAAAGCTTATTATGCGGACTATTGAGCGGCGAGAGGTTACCATATATTTCATTCCTTTCTATGCTGATGGAAATTGCTATTGGAAATATT
The DNA here is from genome assembly GCA_964560565.1 of uncultured Oscillospiraceae bacterium. Classification (GTDB taxonomy): domain Bacteria; phylum Bacillota; class Clostridia; order Oscillospirales; family Ruminococcaceae; genus CAZLMF01. The sequence goes on along the minus strand of CAZLMF010000013.1, from coordinate 3,177 downwards.
ATTACCTCTTATCGCCTGCATATCCATATTGGCAGTAGATTTTTTTTAAAAGGTATTGTATAATAGTTAATCAAGATGTTTTGTTAAGGCGTTTTGTGATGGCTTTGTGAAGGTACGGTAAAACATTCTTCACACCTCAACAATTCAGGCTTTTTAGAACACTATTTAATATACAGGGTGGTTGTAACTTGTAATGAGCAATAATTTTGGTTTAGAAAACCCCACCGTGATTGCGTATTTAGATAATGCGGCAACCACTAAGCCTTGCGATGCCGCTATAAATGCGGCGATGCGCTGTATGAATGAAAACTATGGCAATCCCTCATCCCTGCACGGTATAGGGCTTGCTGCTGAACTTGAGGTATCTGCCGCAAGAAAGGCGATTAGCTCGGCACTAGGTGCCCTTGAGGGGGAAATAATATTTACCTCGGGTGCCACTGAAAGCAATAATACCGCTATTTTGTGCAATGCTAACACCTGCGATACGCTATCTCGTAAGTTTAGCAGAGGCAGGCAAATTGTCACTTCTAGTATCGAGCATCCGTCAGTGGAGCAGGCAATGGTTGAGCTTGAACGGCGAGGGTTTGAGATGGTTAGGCTCTCTCCCGTAAACGGCGAGATTACTGCCGATAGAATTGTTGATGCTGTAAATGAGAACACCGCTCTTGTATCAATGATGCTGGTATGCAATGAAAATGGCTATATATTGCCTATATCACAGGCTTTTAGTACGATTAAGAAAAAGTATCCAAAGGTTATAACCCATTGCGATGCCGTTCAGGCATTTGGCAAGCTGAAGCTTTCATCAAGAGCGCTAAACGCTGATTTCATAAGCCTTTCCGCCCATAAATTACATGGCATAAAGGGTGTAGG
>CAZLMF010000013.1:0-2204 GCA_964560565.1 uncultured Oscillospiraceae bacterium | reverse complement strand
TTGCTCACCTTATATACTAAACTTTTCTGTAAAGGGAATTCGCAGTGAAATAATGCTGCATTACCTTGAAGCGCGAGGGGTATATGTGTCAAGCGGCTCTGCCTGCTCAAAGGGGCAAAGGAGCAGTGTGCTAAAAGAATTCGGCGTTAGTGATAAGCAGGCGGATAGCGCCATAAGAATAAGCTTCTCACGTTTTACAATGCAAAATGAAGTCGATATGCTCATAGAGGGTTTAATCGAGGGCGAAAGGACGTTAATTCATAAATGAAATACAGCGAAATAATACTTGTTAAATACGGCGAAATTGCTCTAAAAGGGCAAAATAAGCGCACCTTTGAGGATGTGCTGGTTAAGAATATCAAACAAAGACTTTCACCCTTAGGAGAATTTAGGTTTCAGCGTGCTCAGTCAACTTTATATATCACACCACAAGATAGCACAACAATTGAGCCTGCATTGGAGAGGATAGGCAAGGTTTTCGGTATTGCGGCATATTGCAGAGCGCTTTCTCTACCTAAGGATTTTGAGGAAATACGTGTTGCTGCGCAGGAATATGCAAAGGTGGAGCTTGAGGGCATTTCAACCTTTAAAGTTGAGGCAAAGCGTTCAGATAAGAATTTTCCGCTAAATTCAATGGAGCTTACAAGGGAGCTTGGGGGCGCAATTTTAGAGAGTATGCCAAACCTAAAGGTGGATGTGCATAATCCCGAGGTTGTTATAACCGTTGAAATTCGAGATTTTGCAGCTTACCTGCACGCTAAAAGACTAATAGGAGCAAGGGGTTTGCCTGTTGGGACTTCGGGCAAGGCACTGCTTCTTTTGTCAGGGGGAATAGATAGCCCTGTTGCAGGATATATGATGGCAAAGCGTGGTATTGAAGTGGGAGCAATTCACTTTGTTAGCCCTCCCTACACTTCAGAGCGTGCTCAACTGAAGGTTGAAAGGCTTTGCGAAAGCTTGACAGACTACTGCGGCAGTATTTTATTTTACTGTGTGCCGTTTACGGATATTCAAGTGGCTATTCGCAAGCATTGCCCAGAGGAGCTTTTCACCGTGATAATGCGGCGCATGATGATGAAGATTGCCTGCATAATTGCTTACAAGAATAAATATAGTGCTCTTATTACAGGAGAAAGCGTTGCACAGGTGGCAAGCCAGACATTAAGTGCGATAGCTTGCACCGATATAGCGAGTGATATACCTGTGCTGCGGCCTGTAATTGGGATGGATAAGGTGGAGATTATCGATATTTCTAGGGCTATCGGCACATTCGATACTTCCATTGAACCTTATGAAGACTGCTGTACGGTATTCACTCCTAAGCATCCACGCACTAGGCCTAATATCAAAGAAGTGCTAAGGGCAGAAGAGAATTTTGACTTTCAACCTCTCATTGAGAAAGCCGCAGAAGATACACAGCTAAAAATCTTTAACTAGCCTAAATCTCCAGCAAAGGAGGATGCGTGTTGGTAAATAAAGAACCTTCCAGCGATAGAGGGGAAATTGGCAGTCTTGACAATTTACCTCAAGATGTTGTAAAATTACTCTATAATCGCAAGCTTAAAATTGCAACAGCAGAAAGCTGCACAGGTGGTCTTATCTCGGCGCTTATTACCGGAGTCCCCGGCTCGTCAGAGGTATTTGACCTTGGAGTTTGCACCTATTCAAACAATATGAAGCTTGCGCTGCTAGGGATAAATCCAAACGATCTTGCTCATCATGGTGCGGTGAGTGAGATAGTAGCAAAGCAAATGGCAGACGGTGTGCGGCGCATATCAAATGCCGATATTGGGATTTCTACCACCGGAATTGCAGGCCCCGGAGGGGGTACAGTTACAAAGCCTGTTGGCACAGTATATGTCGGGGTTGCAACCGGCACAGAAGTTAAGGCGATATTGCTTACGCTAAAGGGCGAGAGGGATATAATCCGAATGCAATCAGCACTTTCCGCTCTTGAGCTTGTTAAGAATATACTAAATGACATAAACGAGAAAAAGGAGAATGATTATGGCATATAATGACAAGGATTTACTCGATATTCAAAATGATGGCACAAAAACCGCAAAGAAAGGCAACCCCTTGGTGCGTTTTGTACGCTACATAATTCCAATGCCAGGCGATAAAATGTCAGAAATAGTTCGCAAGCTTGTTTTTGTGGCGTCTATTGTTGTGTTTATTGTTTCCCTTACCTTTATATTTGGTAA
>CAZLMF010000012.1:16819-30243 GCA_964560565.1 uncultured Oscillospiraceae bacterium | reverse complement strand
TATCTAAGGGCAAGCATAATCCAAAACATTGTGGTTGAGGCAGGAGAGATGAAAATAATAAGCAGCTTAAAAATAATCATCACTATGAGTGCCATTACAACATTCGATAATGGCCCTGCAAGGGAGGTGAGAACCATTCCCGTTTTACGGTTGACCCTTGTGAAGTTATTAGGGTTTACCTGAACAGGCTTCGCCCAACCAAACCCTGTCAGTAGAATGCATATCGAGCCCATAATGTCTAGATGTGCAAATGGGTTTAGGGTAAGTCTGCCTTGATAGCCGGGGGTGTGGTCACCTAAGTAGCTTGCTACCGCACCATGTGCGTATTCATGCACAGGGAGTGCAGTAAATAGAACTATTGCTTTGATAAACAATAGTATCATATCGGATTTGTCAAAGGTAAAGTCAAACATTTTTATATATCACATTCCTTCATGTCTATAAGTGTATAAATAATCATTCTAATTATAGCGAATTTCTGCGTAAATTACAACTGCTAAAAATAAATTTCAAAAAAGCTTGCAATTTTGCTCGCTATTTGATAAACTGTAATAGTTGACTTAGAATATTAAGGGGAGGTGTAAACCCATGGCAAAATGCGAAGTATGCGGTAAGGGTGTCACTTTCGGAATAAAGGTATCCCACTCACACAGACGTTCAAATAGAGCTTGGAAACCTAATGTAAAGAGAGTAAAGGCTATCGTGAAAGGCACGCCGTGCAGACTTAATGTATGCACTCGTTGCTTGCGCTCTGGTAATGTCCAGAGAGCGGTATAACCCCATTTTAATCGCAAATTAAAGACGCTCGTTATGAGCGTCTTTTTATTTTGTTAGTTGATATTTGGGTTAGCTTTCCTTGTTTTTCTCACTTTCAAGCCAAACTCGCTCGCTTTCATGACGCTTTGGCCTGTCCATAAGCTCACGCAGGCTTTGCTCAACAGTTTTACCATTGTAAAGAATGTCGTTTATCTGCTTAGCAATGGGCATATCCACATTATGCTTAATTGAAAGAGCATAGGTTGCCTTTGAGGTGAAATAGCCTTCAACAGTGCCTATTTGCTTTACTGCTTGCTCAGGCTCGATTCCCTGCCCGATAAGTATTCCTGCTCGCCTATTTCGGCTGTGCATGCTTGTGCAAGTGACTATAAGGTCGCCAACTCCTGCAAGTCCGCTGAAGGTTTCCACCTTGCCACCCATTGCAATGCCAAGTCTTGTGATTTCAGCAAGCCCCCTTGTCATAAGCGCCGCTTTGGTGTTGTCACCATAGCCTATACCGTCGCAAATGCCGGTGCTTAGGGCAATGGAGTTTTTAAGTGCGCCACCAAGCTCACAACCGATGACATCATCACTAACATAAATGCGGAAGCGGTCATTAAGGAGCGTTTCCTGCACATATTCAGCATGGCTGCGCTCAGCGCAAGCGGCAACTATCGTAGTAGGGACTCCCCTTGCTACTTCCTCAGCATGACTAGGGCCTGTTAAAACCACCACAGGATTATTAGGACATTCCTCACCTATGACTTCGCTTAGGCGCTTTAAGCTGCCGCCTTCAAGCCCTTTGCCTACATTGACTAGAATTGAGTTTTGCGAAATTAAGCCGCTGATTTTTTTAGCAGTCTCACGAACTGCATGAGAGGGTACTGCAAAGAGCACTATATCCGCACCATTTACACAGCTTTCATCGGTTGTAAACCCAATTGCCGGGGATACCATTACGCCGGGGAGTAACTTTTTATGCTCACCGTCACGGCGAATAGTTTCAACTTCTTCTTTAAATGGCGACCAAAGGGTCACCTCGTGCCCGTTTTTCTCAGCCATAATTGCAATTGCAAGCCCAAATCCGCTTCCCAATATAGTTAGCTTTGCCATGTGAACTCTCCTTTAAGTCTTTTTCTTGCCGAACTTATTCTCAGTTCCTTTTATAATACGGTAAATATTCTTCCTGTGCATCAGTATCAGCATTATTGCTATTATACCCGCAAGGCAGGTTTCAACCATTATGTTTTCGTTATTCTCCATACGCAGTTTTATGTATGTGGAAACAGGTATGCCCACAGCCGCTATAATAGACCCTAGGGAAACCATTCGTGATATTAGGAAAACTATCAGAAATAAGCTTACTAATATAACGCAAAGTATCGGCTCGATTACTAGCATTGAGGCGCACGTAACCGCAACGCCCTTTCCACCCTTAAAGTTGTAGAAAATTGGGAACGAATGACCTAAAATCGCAAATATTGCAGCTATATAACCCATTATGTCATTTTCAAGTAGTCCGTTTAACTGGGTGTTGACGTATTTGCCCATAATGAAAACAAGCAGATAGGACAGCCCTATTGCAACCATGCCTTTTAGCAAATCCCCAGCCATGGTAAATGTAGCAGGGACCTTGCCAAAATTGCGCATAACATTTGTAAACCCTGCATTTCCGCTGCCAAGTGAGCGAATATCCTGATTGTAGCGCAAACGAACAATGATAATTGCAGTGTTAATACTGCCCATTAGGTAGGATACCACCATTGACAGCAAAATTGTAATTAAAAATGCATCTTGGAAACTCATTGATTTTCCTTACCTCTTTCCCTAACAATCATTTTAATCGGCGTTGCTTCCAGTTTAAAGGTTTCTCGTATTTGATTGATTAAATAGCGTTGGTATGAAAAGTGAAATAAATCCTCTCGGTTTACGAAGCATACAAAGGTAGGCGGGCGAGTGGTTGCCTGTGTGATGTAGAAAATCTTCAACCTCTTGCCCCTATCTGTAGGAGGCTGAACACGAGCTGTTGCGGACGCAAGTACGTCATTGAGCGCACCTGTTGTAATGCGCATACTGTTTTGCTCATCTACATAGCGGATAAGTTCAAACAGCTTTTCAAGCCTTTGCCCTGTAAGTGCGGATATGAATATATATGGCACATAGGACATAAATGAGAAGTCAATCTCAAGCTTTCTGCGAAAATCGCCCATTGTTTTGTCATCTTTTTCAATGGCATCCCATTTATTGACCGCCACTATGCAACCCTTGCCCTGTTCATGGGCATAACCTGCAATTTTGCTGTCCTGCTCGGTGAAGCCGACTGTGGCATCTATTACGATTACGCATACCTGCGCACGATCAACTGCCATATATGCACGCAATACGCTATATCTTTCGATATTCTCCGTCACTTTTGACTTTTTCCTAATGCCGGCAGTATCGATAAATACGTACTTATCATCGCCTCGCTCAATTACAGTGTCCGTTGCGTCACGGGTTGTCCCTGCAATGTCTGAAACAATCATTCTTTCCTCACCGAGGAGCTTATTTACTATGCTGGACTTACCAACGTTTGGTTTACCGACTACTGCTACCTTTATATATTCATCGCCATATTCGTCCTCATCGTATTCGGGAAAGTGCTCAAGCACAGCATCAAGCAAATCACCTGTGCCATGTCCATGTACTGATGAAACGGCGATTGGGTCGCCTAATCCAAGGTTGTAGAATTCGTATATATCCGGCGAAGTAGCTCCTACACCGTCGCACTTGTTTACGCATAACACAATAGGCTTACCGCTTTTAAGAAGCATTGATGCAACGTCTTGGTCGGTTGCAGTAACGCCTGTGGTTATATCTGTTACTAATATTATAACATTTGCGTGCTCAATAGCAAGCTCCGCTTGGCGGCGCATTTGCGCTAAAATAATATCATCTGTTTTAGGCTCAATGCCTCCTGTGTCCACAAGCATAAATTCTCTGTTAAGCCACTCGCACTCCGAATAAATGCGGTCACGGGTAACTCCGGGGGTATCGTCGACTATTGAAAGTCGCCTGCCAATCAATTTATTGAACAGCGTGGATTTGCCTACATTAGGTCTGCCCACTACCGCTACTATCGGTTTGCTCATTTAAGTATCGCCTCCAAAAGTTCATTTCCATCACCGTTTGTGGTGATAATTTCGACCCCTAACTGCTCTTGCAGCTGGGGAACTGTCATGTCATCTAAAAATATTTCTGTTCCTGAGCGCAGCATTACTGAGGGGATAAGCAGTTTATCGCCTAAATCCTTGCCTTTAAGTTGCGCAAGCATATCCTGCCCTGTGACAAGCCCTGCCACGGTAACACCATGCCCGAAAAAATCATTCTCTATTGAAAATACCTCGCACCTTAAATTATGCCACTTTTCTTTTGCAATTTCAATAAGGTCGGCAATAATTCTCCCTGCGGCTACTCCTGTTGCAATGGAAACACTGCGTTTCTTGTCGTCAGGGGCGATTTCCTCCACTGCCTGCAAAAATTCAGACTTGAACAGCGTTGTTATCCCTACACCGTTTTCATACTGCGGGAATTCCTCGTAATAATCCACATTGGGTAGGTCTTTATTGGCAAGAAGGAAAAATTCATCAGCCGGGTAAACTATTTTGCTACCCCTCTCGTCCATTAGCTTTGCATGGCAGCTTTCGATTATGTCTATAACCTCATTTGCCGATACGCTATCGTAAGGCTCAAGGGGATACAGTCCTGTGCGGTGCTTTGAAAGCCCAACTGGCACACATGCTATGCTTTGCACGCTTGGATACTGAGTTAAATCGGATATACTGCGCCGAAGTTCCTCGCCGTCATTTATTCCTTTGCACAGAACTAACTGGCAATTTAGCATTATCCCTGCTTTTGCCATGGTGTGAAGGTGGTCAAGTGCCTTTCCTGCAAAGCGGTTGCCCATCATTTTTACTCGAAGCTCGGGGTTTGTGGTGTGAACGGAAACATTTACGCTAAGCTTCATTTCAATTATGCGCTGTACTTCCTTTTCGGAGAGATTTGTAAGGGTTATATAGTTGCCCTGTAAAAAGCTTAAACGGGCATCATCATCCTTAAAATAAAGCGTGTCCCTCATGCCCTTTGGCATTTGGTCGATAAAGCAAAAAATGCAGTTATTGCGGCATCGTCTGCTGTCATCCATAAGGAAGCTATCAAATTCAAGCCCTAAATCATCGTATTCGCCTTTTGTTATGCCAATGCTGCGGTCGGATAGCTCTAGAGTCAACTTCGCTTGCGCGCAGTAGTACATATAGTCAAGTACATCGTGTATTATATGCCCGTCAATGGATATGAGCTCATCGCCGCTTTTTATCCCAGCTTTGTAGGCAGCAGAGCCTTTTGTCACCGACTTGATTATTATACCCATTTTCGCCATCCCTCGCGCCTTTCCTTATACATAGTAAAAATAGGGAGGACTAATCCTCCCTACTTAGTAGGGGCGAACTGTGTTCGCCCGTCCGCTATGTTCGCTATGCTTGCTTGTTTGCATTTTGTGTGACAATATTGCAAACAATACTATTACGCTTCAACTTTTACAATTTCTCTGCCTTTGTAAAAGCCACAAGCTGCGCATACTTTATGTGGTGCCTTTAGCTCACCGCACTGTGTGCAGCGTGAAAAAGCTGGAGCGTCTAGCTTCCAAACGGCTGAGCGCCTCTTATCACGTCTAGCTTTGGATACCTTTCTCTTTGGAACTGCCATTTATGTTACCCTCCTTCTCGATGGATATATGCAAAATTCATATGATTAACTTAATTTGCAAGACAAACTATATTTTATCGCAGTCACATTCCTGCTCATTAAGGTTAACGCCACATTCTTGGCATATCCCTTTGCATTCAGGTTTGCATAACTGTTTGGTTGGAAGATGCAGTAGAAAATGCCCCGTCGCCATTTCATCTAGGTCAAGCTCATCGCCCTCGACAACATAGTGATTTTCCTCCCATTCAAGGGAATCCATGTAGCGTGGTTGGTCACGCACAAGGGTTTGGCACAAGTCAAAGCTATAATCTCGCTTATACTCTGTAAGGCATCTGTCACAGCTAAGTGAAAGAATAAAGCTGACATTAAGCCTTGCAGTTACTATTCCGGCACGATTTTCAACCTCGCCCTTTATTTTAACAGGAGCAATGAAGGGTTTACTCTCGTATAGCTCGTACTCAGAAAGGTCAAGCTCATAATCAATTTCACGCCGCTCGCCTATTAAGCTAAACAACTGTTTTACATTTATAAGCATCGTATACCTCACTGAATTGTAGTTCAAGCGTAATTTAGCGTATTCATAATCACTCTTTTGACACTGCACTATATTATACAACGTCATAAACTGTTTTGTCAATAGCTTTTCTTAAGAAAACTTTAGATAATGCAAAAGTAAAATCGTGTGAATATGTAGCATTTACCAGTAGGTTGTGGTATAATAGTCTTGAAGTTTTTAACTTCAAGCCATTCCTAATATGCTGTCGGCATGTAATGCCTCCTGCCGCTTGGGCGGCAATGCATATTTAGATAGTCTGTTGAAGTTTTTAACTTCAAGCCATTTTATAATGCATGACATTACCCTTTACCAAAGTACAAATTATTATACCAAAGGAGCGTGCTTATGTCAAATATCAGCAGAACCGAAATTGCAAAGGGTGTGCATTTTTGCTCATTTTCCGATGCTCGCTATTTTACTAACCGCATTTCGGTTAATTTTATCACCACGCTTGCGGAGAAAACCGCTTCCCCTAATGCTCTTGTGCCTAATTTGCTAAAGCAATCAAGTACAAGCCTCCCAAGCTTTACTCTGCTTAACAAGAAGTTATCCGAGCTATATGGAGCATCACTTGCAGGCTATGTACGCCGTATAGGCGACAGCCAGTCAATATGCCTTGCAATAGAAAGCATTGATAATTCTTTTGCACTTGATAACGAGGATATTGCCGCTGAGCTTTGCAACATATTAGCTGACTGCTTGTTTTCCCCTGTGCTTGAAAACGGAAAGTTTCCTGACGATGTATTTAAGCTCGAAAAGCAAAACCTAATAGATGATATCGAAGCTGAAATAAATGAAAAGCGTTCATACGCTGTCCACCGCACTGAGGCTATTACCTGCGCAGGTGAGCCTTACGGCGTTGGCAGACTTGGCAGCAAGCAATCCGCCGAAGCCATGACAAATGACGATGTTTATTCAGCTTATACTGATATGCTTTCAACCGCTAAGGTTGAAATAATCTGTGTCGGCAAAGGACAGTTTGATGCTATTCAGGACATGCTTGCAAATCGCTTTTCTAAGCTAAATCGTGGCGAGGTTAAGCATTTTGGCTCAATGCTCAGTCCCGCACATAGTACCGTTATAAAAGAAACTGAGAAAATTGAAGTGAACCAGAGCAAGCTTGTTATGTCATTTAAGTCCGATAACACCGATACTACCGCTAATACCCTTATGGTCAATCTCTACGGTGGCACTGCTAACTCAAAGCTTTTTCTAAATGTTCGCGAGCGCTTGTCACTATGCTATTACTGCGCTGCACGATTTGACACTGAAAAGGGGCTAATGCTGGTTGATTGCGGTGTTGAAAACGAAAATATCAGCAAGGCGCATGATGAAATTCTAGCACAGCTAACCGCTGTCCAAAACGGCGAGGTTTCGGAAAGAGAAATTGATGAGGCAAGACTTGATTTTGTCACTTCTTTGCGTGGCATCGGTGATAAACCATCACAGGTTGAAAACTGGTACCTCCAGCGTATTTATCGCGGCGAAAATATCACTCCTGAGGAGCTTGTGGACAAACTGCAAACTGTCACTGCGGCGCAAATTGTTGCTTGTGCAAAGGCAATGAAGCTTGATACTGTCTTTGTCCTTACTGGAGCAAATACCGCAAAGGAGGGGGAGTAATTATGGAGCGTAGAATTATAAAAAATGACCGCATTCGTGGCGAATATATTGAAGTTAAGCACCCAAGCGGACTTACTGTATTAATGTACCCTATGAAAGGCTACTCAAATGCAACTGCACTATTTGGCACAAAATACGGCTCAATCGACACCACCTTTAAGACTAAAAATGACGACGACTATGTTACAGTTCCCGAAGGAATTGCTCACTATTTGGAGCATAAGCTATTCGAAAATGAGGATAGCCCTGTTTTTGAGCAGTTTGGCAAAACAGGCGCATATTGCAACGCTGCTACCTCCTTTGAACAAACCTTTTACTTCTTTAGATGCAGCGATAAGTTCGAAGAAAACTTGAATATTCTGCTTAAATTTGTTCAATCCCCTTACTTCACTAAAGAAAACGTGGATAAGGAGCAAGGCATAATTGCACAGGAAATTAGAATGTACGAGGATGTCGCCAACTGGCGTGTGTTCTTCAACTTGCTCATCGCTTGTTATAGCTCTCACCCTGTGCGTATTGACATTGCAGGCACGGTTGAAAGCATTTCTCACATTGATGCTCCCCTGCTTTACAGATGCTATAACACCTTCTATAACCTTAGTAATATGGTGCTTTGCGTGGCAGGCAATTTTGATGTTGATACTGTCCTTGAGTGCTGCAATAAGCTTCTAAAGCCCTCAGAGGATTTAGCTCTAGACGCTAAAACTGCACAAGAGCCTTATACGGTAAATATGCACGAAACTGTGCAACAGTTATCTGTTGCAATGCCGCTATTTCATATTGGCTTTAAAGGCAAGCCATTGTCAGGCATTGAAGAGGTGAAATCAAACCTTGAGCATTCCATTATGCTTGAGCTTGTACTTGGTCGTACCTCCTCCTTCTATAAAAAGCTTTATGATGAAGGCTTAATAAACGCTTCCTTTGGCAGCGAGGTTTTCTCTGTGCGAGGTGCATTCCTTTCAATTGTTGCAGGTGAGTCGCGCAATCCACGAGAGGTGCTCGCTAGAATTAAAGCAGAGGTTAACCGCTTAAAGAGTGAAAAAATAGATGAGCTTGAGTTTGAAGTGCTCCGCAAGGGAATTTACGGGGACAGTATTCGTGAGCTTTCAAATGTTGATTCTGTTGCGCAGTCCCTTATGAACGCTCAGTTTAACGGATTAAGTTCTTTTGATACTATTGATTGCATAGCAGCTCTTAAAGTAGCTGATATAAAGCGTTGCCTTGATGAATTTGATGTGGACAACTGCTCCATTTCTATTATTGAACCAAAGACTTCAAAGTAAAATAAACAGGAGGACAGCATGACTGACACAGTAGTATTTCCAAAGCTAGGGATACAGTTTAATATTGATCCTGTTGCTTTTAGCATTGGCGAATTCAATATTTACTGGTATGCAATTTTTATTGTTACAGGGGTTTTTCTGGGGGTTTTCTATGCTTTAAGGCACGCAAAAAACTTTGGACTTGATCCGGATCGTATGCTTGACGTCATTATGGTGGGCTTTATAGGTGCAATTGTTTGCGCTCGAGGCTTTTATGTCGTATTCAAGCTTGATACCTACGATAACCTTTGGGATATGATAAATACCCGTGACGGTGGGCTTGCTATTTATGGCGGCATAATCGGAGCGGTTGTTTTTGGCGGTATAATGGCAAAGCTGCGCAAGTTGAAGTTTACGCCCTTGCTTGATTTAGCCGGCATTGGCTTTCTCATAGGGCAATCCCTTGGGCGCTGGGGGAACTTCTTCAATCGTGAAGCTTTTGGTACTAATACCGACCTCCCTTGGGGTATGACTAGCAACACCATTAAAAGCTACCTCACCCATCATATGACTGAAATATCCGATAATATGGGCATTGTAGTTGACCCGTCAGCATCTGTTCACCCCTGCTTTCTCTATGAAAGCATCTGGTGTTTGATTGGTATTTTTGTGCTGCATGCGCTTTCAAAGCGCCGTCACTTTGACGGGGAGATATTCCTTATGTATATCGGCTGGTACGGGCTTGGGCGCTTTGTTATCGAGGGGCTCCGCACAGACAGCCTTATGCTCGGTCAAATCAAGGTTTCACAGCTTATTGCAGGCATTTGCGTAATTGCGTCAATGCTTTCGATTCTTATAATCCGCAGCAACATCAAGCGTAGTGGCGAGTATGTGTTCTACAAGGATACTGAGCAGTCAAAACTTCAACTTGAGCAATATGAGCTTAGTCGTCTGCCAAAGAAAAAGCTTGCTGAAATCGAAAATTCACAAGCGCAGACCGCTTCGACAGCTGCTGAGGCGGAGGTTGCATCTAAACCTGAATCCGAAACCAATCCGCAGGATGACGCAGTTTTTGAGGATTCCACAATTGATAACGTTGAGCAAACTGCTAAAAATACAGCTTCTCAGGCAAATGACGATTCATTCCTAAGCGATGAATCCAGCGCAAACAAGCGTGAAAATGAAATTGCGGAGGATAAAAATGGCAATACTAATTAACGGAAAAGAAATTTCAGCTAGAGTAAAGGCAAGGGTGGCAAATGACGTTGCCACCCTTGTAAGACAGGGTATACCCGTATCGCTAAGCGTAATCATTGTTGGTGATGACTCTGCATCAAGGGTTTATGTAAACAATAAGAAGCGCGCTTGCAAGGAATGTGGGATTGAATCGGCGGAGTACGCACTTCCTGCTGATACCACACAGGATGAACTTCTTGAACTTGTAGGCAAGCTTGCAAAGGACAGCAGTGTAAACGGCATTTTAGTGCAGCTGCCTCTCCCTGCTCATATTGACGAAACAACTATACTTGAAGCTATACCTCCTGCGAAGGATGTTGACGCATTTCACGCTGTAAATGTGGGCAAGATAATGATTGGGAACTATGCATTTTTGCCCTGCACGCCGGCAGGCTGTATGGAGCTTATCGCATCGACAGGCGTTGAAATAAGCGGCAAGGATTGTGTTGTTGTAGGACGCAGTAATATTGTAGGTAAGCCAATGGCAATGCTGCTTTTACACGCTAACGGCACTGTTACTATTTGTCATTCTCGCACTAAAAACCTAGCGCAGGTTTGCAGACGTGCTGAAATACTAATTTCAGCAGTTGGTATCCCCGGCTTTATAACCGCAGATATGGTTAAACCCGGTGCTGTGGTTATTGATGTGGGTATGAACCGTGATACAAATGGCATGCTGTGCGGGGATGTATGCTTTGATGAGGTGGAAAAAGTCGCTGGATATATTACCCCAGTGCCAGGTGGAGTAGGCCCTATGACAATTGCAATGCTCATGAGGAATACCGTTTCCGCAGCGAAGCTTCAGCATACTGTTTAACTATAATTTTACCTGATTACAGTTGAAACATTGTCATTTCCTACAAAAAATTAAAATTATATTGACATATTTATTTATTTGCGCTATCCTGTAGTAAACATATTTAAGGAGATTCACAATGACTATCTCTCACAATGCAAACTTTACATTCTATTTTAGCTCGAGCTTTTTTTATGGCTACGAGTATTTTTGGTATGCGAAGAATGTGGTTGCCGCAAGTGAGCTACGAAATGTGAATTAGGCCTTAGTGTAATTTTAGGCTAATTAACCGTAGTGTGGTAACCGCCACACTACGGTTTTTGTTTTACCCAAAAATAAGAAAAAGGAGATACAATCATGATAGTCATTCTCAAAAAGAACACCCCCATAGAGGATTTGCAGACATTATTAAAATGGCTTGAATCAATGGGTGTCAAGGTAAGCATGGTCACAGGTACACAGAAAACAATTCTAGGACTAGTCGGAGATACCAGCAAAATTGACATCGAGAACATTCGAGCAAACACCATTGTTGAAAATGTCCAGAGGGTTCAAGAGCCATACAAAAATGCTAACCGCAAGTTCCACCTTGATGATACAGTTATCAAAATCGGTAACCATGCAATCGGTGACGGCAGACTCACTGTTATCGCAGGGCCATGCTCAGTTGAGAGCGAAGAACAGATTATCGAAATAGCAAAAAGAGTAAAAGCGGCAGGAGCAACTTTTTTAAGGGGAGGCGCTTTTAAGCCTCGCACCTCACCTTATGCGTTTCAGGGGCTTCGTGGCGACGGCATTGAGCTTTTGCTCAAGGCAAAGCAGGAAACAGGACTGCATATCGTGACCGAGCTTATGAGTCTTTCTCATATTGACCTGTTTGCCGATGTTGACGTTATTCAAGTTGGCGCGCGTAATATGCAAAACTTCGAAATGCTTAAGGAGCTTGGGCATTCGAAGACGCCTATACTGCTAAAGCGTGGGCTTGCAAATACACTTGAAGAATTACTTATGTCTGCGGAGTACATTCTTGCAGGCGGCAACACAAATGTAATGCTATGCGAGCGTGGAATTCGCACCTTTGAAACCATGACAAGGAATACGATGGATATTTCAGCTATCCCCTTGCTTAAAGAGCTTTCACATTTGCCAATTGTTGCTGACCCAAGCCATGCGACAGGCAAGGCTTCACTGGTTGAGCCGATGGCACTTGCAAGCATTGCATGCGGAGTTGATGCGCTGATTATCGAGATGCATAATGATCCAAAGAACGCTCTTTCAGACGGTGCGCAATCTCTTACACCTGACCAGTTTGACCATGTTATGACTAAGATAAAAGGACTTGCTGAGTTCAACGGCAGGATTGTTGACTAAATTAAGATAAGGGTGAGCATAAATGCAAACTATAACTGTCAAGGCAAGTACCTCCTACCCCATTTATGTTGGAAATGGTCTTTTGCAGGAAAGCGGTGCACTCATAGCAAAGCTTACAACCGCACGCAGGGCTTGCATTGTCAGCGACAATATTGTCGATGCCCTCTACGCTGATAAGGCTGTAAATTCTCTTAGAAATGAAGGCTTTGATGTAGAAAGGTTCGTGTTTACAAATGGAGAGGAGCAGAAAAGTGCTACTACCTTATTTGGAATTTATGACTTTCTTTCAAAGCACAGCTTCACCCGTTCAGATTTGCTTATCGCCCTTGGCGGAGGTGTTGTGGGTGATATAACAGGCTTTTGTGCGGCTACCTATCTGCGTGGGGTGGATTTTGTGCAGATACCCACTACCCTACTTGCGCAAATTGATTCCTCTGTGGGTGGTAAGACGGGCATAAACATTGAGAGCGGCAAGAACCTTGTGGGAGCATTCAAACAGCCTATCGGCGTGATATGCGATCCCGAAGTGCTTTCCACTTTGCCGCCCCAGATTTTCTCAGACGGCATTGCCGAGGCTGTCAAGTATGGGATGATTCACTCTGCCGCACTTTTTGACAAGCTAAACAGCGACAATGTAAAGGATCAGCTTTTGGATATTATTACGCAGTGTATCGCCATTAAGCGTGATATAGTGGAGCGTGATGAGTTTGATACCGGTGAGCGAATGCTACTAAACTTTGGGCATACAGTAGGTCACGCACTAGAGCGCCATTATAACTATACTGGTATGTCCCACGGGCAAGGGGTTGCAGTTGGAATGTGCATTATCACAAAGCTTGCCCAGGGGTATGGAATGTGTGAACATGGGCTTTATGATAGGCTTGTAGAGTGCCTTGAGCGTTATAATCTGCCCACCTCGACAGATGTGGAATATAGCAGTCTGCTAGAGCACTGCCTGCACGATAAAAAGCGCAGTGGCGATATGCTAAATATAATTCTATGTAAGGATGTTGGCGACGGTAATGTTGTAAAGCTTACAGTTTCGGAATTTGAGAAGTTCCTATTTGGTAGGTTTTCATCC
>CAZLMF010000012.1:0-16719 GCA_964560565.1 uncultured Oscillospiraceae bacterium | reverse complement strand
TGTGCAGGGCATATCAATCCCTCCTGCCCTTGCTGATATTGACTGCAATGAAAGCGGCTCTACTTTGCGCTTTCTTATTCCTATTTGCGCAGCACTGGGCGTGGGTGCAACCTTTTACGGCACAGGACGTTTGCCACAGCGGCCTTTGACGCCCTACCTGCGTGAGCTGCCAAAGAAAAACGTGCATTTTGCTTACAATGACACCATGCCCTTTGCCATAAATGGGAAGTTATCCTCGGGTGAATTCGAGCTTGAGGGCGACATTTCATCTCAGTTTGTCACAGGTTTACTGCTTGCACTTCCTCTGCTTGAGGGTGACTCTGAAATAGTTATGACTTCAAAGCTAGAATCTGAGCCTTATGTGGATTTGACGATTGAGTGCATGAATAGCTTCGGTGTACAGGTGCAAAAAAGCGATAACTACTTTTTTGTTAAAGGCGGACAGCATTATAAAAACTTCAGCGGTGAAATTGAAGGTGACTACTCTCAAGGCGCTTTTTTCCTTGTGGCAAATGCACTTGGAAGTAATATTGAGTGCTTGGGACTTCGTGAACACTCCGTTCAAGGCGATAAGCAAATAGTGGAGATTATAAAGCAAGCTAAGCAGGGCGGTATGACAGGCTTTACTGCAGATGTGGGGGATATTCCCGACCTTGCTCCTATTCTTACTGTGCTTGCTTGCGGTTGTAATGGCAAAAGCGAAATTTACAATGGCGCAAGGCTCAAAACAAAGGAAAGTGACAGAATTGAGGCTATTGCCGCAAGCGTTAATGCTCTAGGTGGCAACTGCACTCCCCTAGCGGATAAAATCATTGTTGAGGGTAGCGGCAGGCTAATTGGCGGTAAAGTGTCAAGCTATAACGACCACAGAATTGCAATGTCAATGGCAATAGCCTCGACAATTTGCGAAAAACCTGTTATTATTACAGATGCACAGTGCGTGGAAAAATCCTACCCTGATTTTTGGATGGATTTCGAGACACTTGGGAATGGAGGATTGTCATGAGCTCAATTTGGGGTGATACTTTGAAAATATCTATATTTGGTGAGTCCCATGGCAGTGCTATTGGTGCTGTGATAGACGGACTACCCTCCGGCGAAAGCATTGACTTTGAGGAGGTTGCGGCCTTTATGCAAAGGCGTGCGCCACGCTCGGACGGCACTTCCACTAAGCGCAAGGAAGCCGATGCAGTTGAAATTATATCGGGGATGCTCAACTCCTGCACAACAGGTGCTCCTCTTTGTGCTACTATAAAAAATACCGATACACGCTCCGGCGATTATGATAGGACTAAAAACCTTGCTCGCCCTGGACATGCCGACTTTACAGGGCATATTCGCTACAACGGCTATAACGACACTCGTGGGGGTGGGCACTTTTCCGGTAGGCTTACTGCTCCCTTAGTCTTTGCAGGAGCAATCTGCTCGCAAATTCTTGCTCGCAAGGGTATTGTAAGCGGCGCACATATCCTTTCGGTAGGGAATGTTACCGATAGCGTTTTTGATAGCGTCAATATTAGCGCAGAGAAGCTTACTCAGGTACGCAACAGCTACCCCTCCGTTATTAATGACAAGGCAAAGTCTGATATGGTAAACGAGATTGAGCGAGCAAGGCTTGCTTGCGATTCGGTGGGTGGTATTGTGGAGTGTGCGACAGTAGGTTTCCCTGCTGGTATTGGCTCGCCAATGTTTGACGGGCTTGAAAACCGCATTGCCTCACTTGTGTTTGGCATTCCTGCTGTAAAAGGCATTGAATTTGGCGCAGGTTTTGAAGCCGCAAAGCTACACGGCAGTGAAAACAACGACTCTTTTTATGTCGATACTGACGGTGCTACACGCACTCGTACAAATAATCACGGCGGCATTTTAGGCGGCATTTCCTCGGGTATGCCGATTATTCTTAGGGTTGCATTTAAACCTACACCATCAATTGCGCAAAAGCAGGAAACCATTGACCTTTTGGCTTACACAAATACTGAAATTGAGATAATAGGCAGGCATGACCCTTGTGTTGTCCCACGTGCCGCTGTATGTGTTGAATCAGCGGTGAACATTGCACTTCTATCTGCTTTAATGGCATAATAAAACGCTGAACCTAATGGTTCAGCGTTTTTGCTTTTAGCTTTATCTACTTTTTATCCCCTCTGATTTCAACCCTGCGAATTTTACCGCTTATGGTCTTAGGAAGCTCTTCAACGAACTCAACTATACGAGGGTATTTGTAGGGAGCGGTATTGTGCTTTACATAGTTTTGGATTTCCTTAGCAAGCTCATCGCTTGCTGTATAGCCCTTACTAAGGACGATTGTAGCCTTTACAACCTGACCACGGATTGGGTCTGGTGCGCCTGTAACTGCGCACTCAAGCACTGAGGGGTGCTCGATTATAACGCTTTCAATCTCAAAAGGCCCTATGCGATAGCCGGAGGATTTGATTAAGTCGTCTGTGCGCCCAACATACCAGAAGTAGCCATCCTCGTCACGCCATGCGGTATCTCCTGTGTGATATAACCCATCATGCCAAGCCGAATCAGTAAGCTTCTTGTTCTTATAGTAGCCCTTGAACATTCCGCACTGCTTTATATCTCCTGTGTGTATTACAATTTCTCCAACCTCGCCTGTGGCAACCCTTTTACCGCTATCGTCAACTAGGTCAACATCATATAAGGGTGTAGGCTTGCCCATTGAGCCGGGCTTTGGCTGCATACCCACAAGGTTTGCGATTTGAACGGTGGTTTCCGTCTGCCCAAAGCCTTCCATTAGCTTTAGCCCTGTGAGCTTATACCACTGATTATATACCTCGGGGTTTAGTGCTTCACCTGCGATTGCGCTGTATTTTAGGCAGGATAAATCATAGTTTTCAAGTCCTTCTTTGATAAAGAAGCGATACATAGTAGGAGGTGCGCAGAAGCTTGTGACCTTGTGTTTCGCAAGGATAGTCAGCATCTCTGACGGGATAAATTTATCCATGTCGTATACAAATACCGCCGCTCCAAGGAGCATTTGCCCATATAGCTTGCCCCATACAGATTTTGCCCAACCGGTTTCTGATATGGTGAGGTGCAGTCCATCAGACTGAACATTCAGCCAATACTTAGCTGTTTGTATGTGCGCAAGAGGATATACAAAATCGTGGGTGACCATCTTAGGATAGCCTGTTGTGCCTGAGGTAAAGTACATCAGCATATCATCCTCAGCAAGAGTTGGCATACGCTCAAAGCTCTCCGAAAACTTTGGCAGCTCCTCATCAAAGCTTATCCAACCGTCACGATTGCCGTTTACAATGATTTTATTTTTTATATCCTTATAGGTTTCGCATGAGGTGTCAATGCTGTCGGCAACGTCGCCGAAAGCGGTAGTGATTACATGGCTGACACCTGCCTGCTCAAAGCGGTATACTAAATCCTTTTCAGTTAATAGGTTTGTACCAGGAATTGCAACTGCGCCAATCTTATGCAATGCGCATATCAAAAACCAAAACTGATAATGGCGCTTTAGTATAAGCATTACCTTATCGCCCCTACGGATACCTAAGGAGGTAAGTAAATTCGCTGCACGGTTCGATTGCTCGGACAAGTCCTTATAGGAGAATATATGCTCATCGCCCTCAGTGTTGCACCATACCACTGCACGTCTGTTTGGGTCAATGCGAGCAATCTCATCAATCACATCATAGGCAAAGTTGAAGTTGTCGGCATGTGTGATTTCAAATGAGTTTAATGTGCCTTTTTCATCAAAGCCCTCCTTGCAAAACTTCTTATAAAAATACGCTATATCCATATTATTCATACTGCTCATTCTCTGTCCCCTTCTACTTCTTAATTAGTATAGCAAGGAATTCGCAATCCTCGCCACCAACGGCTATCATGCCATGCTCGTTAAGGCTGTCATAGTAAACGCTGTCACCTGCATTTAATATCTCTGTATGCCCACCGATTACTATCTTCAGGCTACCCTTTATAACATAGTCAAACTCCTGCCCTGAGTGGGAGGAAAGCTTGATTGGCATATCCTGTGCCGCAGGCTCAAAAGGAGCAGTTACGAGAAGCGGCTCAATCTGCTTGTTCTTAAATAAATACGCCAGATGCTTATATGCAAAGCGCTCACGCCTTTCAATGGGCAAGCCCTCTCCATTTCTTACAACTGTGTAGGTATTTAGCCTTGGGGAATCCCCTGTCAGCAGCTCAATAAGCTCAACGCCGAAAACCTCTGCGCACTTATATAGAAAGCTTAGACTAAAATCACGATCGCCGCTTTCATAGGCTTGATATTCCTCAACCGGAACATCCGTCTTAAGAGCAGCTTGTGCAACCGTAAACTCTAAGTCCTCACGCAAGCCCCGAAGCCTTGCGCCGACCTCCTTTAGATTATAATCCATATATAATACCTTCCCTTTCTTTTATATTGTCATGTAAATATAACTATTATTTTAATTATACTATAATCCAAACATGTGTTCAAGGAAAATTTTCACTCCGAGCAAAATTAGTATCACTCCGCCAAATATTTCTGCGCCTGAGCTTAGAATCTCTCCAAAGCGCTTGCCTATATGGCATCCGATAAAACAGCATATAAAGGTGACAGCCGCAATAAACGCTACCGCCGGCAGGATTTCAACCTGTATTGCCGCAAAGCTTACCCCTACTACAAGTGCATCAATGCTAGTGGCAATCGCCTGTATAAGCAGTGCCGCTAGTGTAAGCGTTACTATGGTGTCGCACGAGGAATCCTCTTCCTTTTTGCTCAGTGCCTCGTATATCATTTTACCACCGATAAACACAAGCAATACAAGGGCGATATAGTGGTCAATATTCTCTACCATGCTTGCAAAGGTTGAACCCAGCATAAATCCCAATAAGGGCATTAACCCTTGAAAAAGTCCAAAAGTAATAGCTATCCTAAGCACATTGCGAGTATCCACTTTTTTCATGCACATTCCGTTAGTTACCGAAACAGCAAAAGCATCCATTGACAGCCCCAATGCGAGCAAAAACAGCTCGAACAATCCCATTTAACATTCTCCCTTTTGTCTTTTTACTTTTCGTATGGTGAAACCTTACTTGCAAGTCTTTCCACATTTTCATTTCTAAACTGCTCAAATGTGCCGTTATCAAGGGCATCACGTATCTTTTCCATAAGCGTGTTGTAGAAGTAGAGGTTGTGTATAACCGCAAGCCTGCCTGCAAGCTGCTCCTGCGCCTTAAATAGGTGACGTATATATGAGCGTGTGTGATTTTTACAGGTTGGGCAGTCACAATGCTCATCAATTGGGCGCTCATCGGTTATGTAACGCTCATTTTTCAAATGCATTATCCCTTTCCATGTGAATACTGTTGCGTGACGAGCATTCCTGCTTGGCATTACGCAGTCGAACATATCTATGCCTCGATACACACCCTCTATAATGTTTGCAGGAGTACCAACTCCCATCAGATAACGTGCCTTTTGAGTGGGCATATATGGCACGACGGATTCTAGCACCCTATACATCTCCTCGATAGGCTCACCTACTGCAAGCCCTCCCACAGCATAACCATCAAGGTCAAGCTCTGCAATACGCTTCATGTGCTCTATGCGCAAATCATCAAAGGTGCAGCCTTGATTAATCCCAAAAAGCTGCTGCTTTGGATTGATGGTGTCCTCCAGTAAATTGAGCCTGTCCATCTCGGCTTTACAGCGTAACAGCCATCTTGTTGTAAGCTCGCATGATTGCTTTGCGTATTCATATGTTGCAGGGTTTTCAACACATTCATCAAACGCCATTGCAATGGTTGAAGCAAGGTTTGACTGAATACGCATACTCTCCTCAGGCCCCATGAAAATCTTTCTGCCATCTATATGGGAAGAAAAGTATACTCCCTCTTCCTTAATCTTACGCAGCTTGGCTAAACTAAATACCTGAAAACCTCCGCTATCGGTAAGTATAGGACGCTTCCAGTTAATAAAGCGGTGTAACCCGCCCATCTTGCGAACAACCTCATCGGACGGGCGCAAGTGAAGATGATAAGTATTACATAGCTCGACCTGACACTTGAGATTTTCAAGGTCAATGGAGGATATGCCTCCCTTTATAGCCCCTGCTGTGGCAACATTCATAAATAACGGTGTTTGCACTGTTCCATGCGGTGTGGTAATTTCACCCCTGCGTGCTAGTCCCTCTGTTTTAATCAATTTGTACATAAAAACTCCTTATGTGCTTATTTCTCTATATTATTAACATGGCATCGCCAAAGCTAAAAAATCTGTACCGCTCTTGTATTGCAATATTGTATGCATTCATGGTTTTCTCCTTGCCTAAGAATGCGGATACAAGCATTATCAGCGTACTTTCGGGCAAGTGGAAGTTCGTGAGCAGTCCATCAATCAGATGAAACTCCTTGCCCGGGTAGATGAATATATCGGTATATCCCTCACTTGCGGTGATTTTGCCTTTTGCCGCAACGCTTTCAAGTGTGCGGCAGCTTGTAGTGCCGACTGCAATTACCCTGCCTCCTGTGACTTTTGTGCGGTTAATCGCATCGGCTGTTTCCTGTGGCATAAAATAATGCTCCGAGTGCATTTTATGCTTTGTGATGTCGTCAACCTTAACAGGGCGGAATGTTCCAAGTCCAACATGGAGTGTGACGTATGCAATCTGCACACCTTTAGCTTTTATTTTTTCCAATAGCTCATCGGTAAAATGCAGCCCTGCAGTAGGCGCAGCTGATGACCCAATCTCACGGGAGTACACCGTTTGGTAGCGCTCCTTATCCTTTAGGCTTTCGGTTATATAATGAGGCAGAGGCATTTGCCCTACCTGCTCGAGCTTATCAAAAAATGTCCCCTCACATGAAAATCGGGCAAGTCTATTACCGCCCTCGAGTACCCCCATTATTTCGGCTGTAAGTATGCCTCCAAAGGACACCTTTGCCCCAACAGGCAAGCGTCTGCCGGGCTTGACCATTACCTCCCACTCCATATTGCCACGCTGTTCAAGGAGCAAAAATTGCACCTGCGCCCCTGTCCCTAGCTTTTCGCCGAAAATTCTTGCAGGCAAAACACGGGAATCGTTGAGCACAAGTAAGTCACCCTCTTTAAGGTAGTCGCATAGGTTATAGAAGTGGGAATGTGAAACGTCACCTGTTTGCAGGTTAATTTTCATGAGCCGTGAATGGTCACGAGGCTCGATTGGAGTTTGAGCAATTAGCTCTTGCGGTAAATTATAGTGGAAATCGGTAAGCTTCATAATATACGGTTTCTCCCTTGACAAGGATTATTATCTATGATAAAATTGTTCTAAATCAGATAGAGGCGCGGTCTTAAACAGTACTTCGAGACAGATATCAATATCGTACGCTCGCAGGAAAGGTAACACCGCCGAAGGTCCCGGTAGATTGATATGCCGCCGACCTGATTGCGTGGGAAACACCCATGTGATTGTCACCTTTGCAGGTGGAGGGCTATCGCTATACATACATATATGTGTAGGGGTGTCCATCCATTATAACGCAAAGTAAACTGGTTTTCAACCGGTTTTTATTTTTATTTGGCTTAAATGCCAAGGAGGAGTCTGTTATGAAGCAGTACAATGTCGGAATTATCGGAGCTACGGGTATGGTAGGTCAGCGACTTGCTATTTTACTGGAAAAGCATCCATGGTTTAAGGTTACAACCCTTGCCGCTTCACCCCGCTCTAAAGGAAAAACTTATGAGGAAGCTATAAACGGTAGATGGAACATGCCAACTGCTATTCCAAGCGAATTTAAAGATATGATTTTGCTTGATGCAACTGCTGATATTAAGCAGATTTGCTCACAGGTGGATTTCGTGTTTTGTGCAGTTGATATGAAAAAGGATGAAATAAAGTCACTTGAGGAGCAGTATGCAAAGCTTGAATGCCCTGTCATTTCCAACAACTCCGCTCACCGTGGCACAAATGATGTGCCAATGATAGTCCCTGAGCTCAATCCTGAGCATATGGAGGTCATTCATACTCAGCGCAAACGACTGGGTACTAAACGTGGGTTTATTGCGGTTAAGTCAAACTGCTCAATCCAAAGCTATGTTCCTGCTTTGCACCCACTGCGCGACTTTGGCATTCGCAGTGTGCTAGCTTGCACATATCAGGCTATTTCAGGCTCAGGCAAAACCTTTGAAACATGGCCTGAAATGGTTGACAACCTCATTCCCTTTATCGGCGGTGAGGAGGAAAAGTCCGAGCTTGAGCCGCTAAAGGTTTGGGGCAAGATTGAAAACGGAGTAATTGTCAATGCTACATCTCCTAGTATCACGACGCAGTGTCTGCGTGTCCCTGTAAGTGATGGGCATACTGCTGCTGTGTTTGTAAGCTTTGACAAAAAGCCTACTATTGATGAAATTAAGGAGCGTTGGGCGCAGTTTAAGGGTGTACCGCAAGAGCTTAATTTGCCACTTGCACCAAAGCAGTTCCTCAACTACTTCGAGGATGATAACCGCCCACAGGCAAAGCTTGACCGTGACCTAGAGCGTGGAATGGCTGTTTCAATCGGCCGTCTGCGTGAGGATAGCCAGTATGATTACAAGTTTGTATGCTTATCTCACAATACTCTGCGTGGTGCTGCAGGAGGCGGAGTCCTAATGGCTGAGCTTCTATGCGCAAGCGGGTATATGGACTAATACAAGCTTGATATACGAGAGGAAGGTTCTTATGTCAAATTCAATTTTTACAGGTGCAGGCGTGGCAATTGTCACCCCAATGAACACCGATGGAAGTATAAATTACAAGCGGTTTGAGGAGCTTATTGAGTTTCAAATCGCGAACAATACCGACGCAATAATCGTCTGCGGCACAACCGGTGAGGCATCTACCATGACAGATGATGAGCATGTTGAAGTCATGCGTTTTGCGGTTGAAAAGGTGGCTAAGCGTGTTCCTGTTATTGCAGGGACTGGCAGCAACGATACCGCCTATGCGATTTTCATGTCCAAAGAGGCTAAGCGTGTCGGCGCTGACGCTCTTTTGCAGGTTACTCCATACTACAACAAAACCTCACAGAGAGGGCTTGTGGCGCACTTTACATCCATTGCTGATGCAGTGCAGCTACCCTGTATAATCTACAATGTTCCCAGCCGCACAGGTATGAGCATTTCTTTGGATGCGTATTGTGAGCTTGCAAAGCACCCTTATATTGTTGCTACTAAGGAAGCAAGCGGCAATATAAGCCTTATAGCTGAGGTTGCCGCAAAATGCGGTGATTCCTTGGATATTTACAGCGGAAACGATGACCAAATCATTCCTATTATGTCCTTAGGCGGCATTGGAGTTATCTCAGTTTTAAGCAACTGTATGCCTAAGGAAGTACATGACATTACACAGTTTTGCCTTGATGGCGACTTCAAAAAAGCTTGTGAGCTTCAGTTTAAGCTGCTTGAAGTTGCAAATAATATGTTTATCGATGTGAATCCCATTCCTGTTAAGGAAGCTATGAACCTTATGGGCATGGATGTAGGTGAGTGCAGAGCACCACTAATTGGCATGACTGACGTTCAAATTGCGAAGCTAAAGGCTTCGATGGAGCGCATGGACTTAATTTAAGTAAAGGTGGGACGTAGCGTGAAAAAAATTGTTATAAGCGGCGCAAACGGAAAGATGGGGCGTGTTATTTATAGCTGTATAGGTGAGCGCAATGATTGCTTGGCGATGGCTGGCATTGATAAGAATACTGTGCCATACGCTGACTTCCCTATTTATGAGAAACCCTTCGAGCTGCCTTCGCTGCCGGATGTTATCATCGACTACTCCCATCCTACCTTGCTGGAGGATTTGCTCTCCTATGCCAAAATGAACAATGTGCCTGTTGTTTTTGCTACAACCGGCTATTCAGAAGAGCAAATACTTCAGATAAAGTCAGCTGCTGAGCAAATCCCGATTTTCTTCACATTTAATATGTCCCTTGGGATAAATCTCCTTTGTGAGCTTTCACGCAAGGCGGCACAGCTATTAGGCGGTCAGTTTGATATTGAGATTGTCGAAAAGCATCATAACCAAAAGATTGATGCGCCAAGTGGTACTGCTATTATGCTTGCTGATTCTATAAATGACGCTCTTGAGGATGGATATAGATATGTATATGACCGCCATTCACATCGTCAAAAGAGAAACCCACGAGAGATAGGTATTCATAGCGTTCGTGGCGGAACTATAGTTGGAGAGCATGAAGTCATTTTTGCAGGCAGGGATGAGGTCATTACCCTTTCACATTCTGCCGCTTCAAAGGAAGTCTTTGCGGTAGGCTCTCTAAACGCTGCGATTTACCTTGTAGGCAAGGAAAAGGGTCTTTACTCAATGAAGGACTTAGTATAAAAAAGATTTTGAAATGAGGCTAACATGAGAAGTAAAACTAGAAATGGTATATTAATTGCACTAATAGCTGCAATATCGCTTTCAGCGTGCAGTCTTTTTGAGCCTGCTAATCCTGTAGGCGGAGATGAGAATGAATCATCGCAAACTGGAACCTCAACTTCAAACGCAGATACTACAACCGCTACAACTACTACAGAGCCTGTTGTTGTTACCGAGCCTAGCGTTGTGCGTTTTATTGCTGCCGGCGATAACCTTATCCATGGTTCTCTTTTCCTGCAAGCAGAAAAATACGCAAAGGAAAAAGGGCTTGAGGGTTATGACCCGACATATCAGTATGAGCTTATTGCAAAATACATACCCCTTGCGGATATCGCTGTGCTCAATCAGGAAACCCCTCTTTGCGGCGATGTTTACGCACCCTCAAACTATCCGCTTTTTAGTACCCCCACCGATTATGGTCGCCATATGGTAAAGCTTGGATTTGATGTTTTCAACCATGCCACAAACCATATAATTGACAAGGGTGAGGGCGGCGCAATTGCCACCATGGATTTTTGGGATACTCAACCCGATGCAACCGTAGTGGGCGTTTATCGTGATGAGGAGGACATGAACAATATTCGCACTGTAGAAAAAAATGGGCTCACTTTCTCATTTTTAGGCTTTACCTTTTCGACTAACGGCTTAAATCTCCCTGCAAGCTCCCCTGTCGAGATTATCTATACCCATGAAGAGGATAAAATGTATGACCAAATCAAGCGTGCTCGTGAGGTTTCCGATGTTGTGGTTGTCAACGTCCACTGGGGTATTGAGGGGGCATATGAGCCAAACTATGTGCAGGTTGACCTTGCGCAGAAGTTTGCGGACTGGGGCGCTGATGTTATTCTAGGCACTCACCCTCACGTTTTACAGCCGATTGTGACTATTGATGCGGCAGATGGCAGAAAGGTGCTTTGTTTCTACTCCCTTGGCAACCTTATCTCATCTCAAAACCTTACAGGCCCAATGGCAGGAGGACTATTTGATTTTACTGTATCACGCAGCTATGATGAGGACGGAAATCCCGGTCCAATTGAGTTTAGCAATATTGCAGTAATGCCGATTGTAACGCATTATGAGGCAAGTGTTGCAAATTTGCGCATTATACCTTTTAAAGACTACACTCCTGAGCTTGCTAATAAACATGGCTTGCTGCCTGTATGGGGTGTGCCTTATAGCTATGAGATGTCAAAAAATATTTTCGACACCGTAATCACCGACAAGTACTTAGTTGACGAACTGGAGTGATACTAATGTGCGATATTAACCCTAATAATATTGATGTCTTTACCACCGAGGCAGTTACTATCATCAACTATTCAGACATCCCTGCTGGCAACAACTTTATACCCAATGTATTTTCCTATGTTGCATCTGAGGGTGTTTGTATTGATATGATTTCTCTTACACCACCAAAATCAGAGCTTGTTTCCTTTGCTTTCACAGTAGGGGATGAGGATTTTCCTAAGCTCCTTGGTATGGCGGCCGCACTTGGCGGCTTTACCCCGCTTATCAGCAGTGGCAATGCTAAAATCACCATTACCTCACAGGATATGATTTCAAGCGCAGGCTTTGCTGCTACGGTGTTTTCCGCCCTTAGCTCACAAGGGCTTTCAAGCCTTATGATAACCACAAGCGAAGATGATATGTCCGTTTTAGTGGCAGGTACCGACGAGGACAGAGCCGTCGAGGCAATAAGCAGAGCATTTGATAAATAATCATAAAAGTGAGGACTATCAATGATACTATCCGGCAAGGAAATTGAAAAGAACATCGGTAAAAACATTTTTATCGACCCCTTTGATCCAAAAAGAATAAACCCCAATAGTTATAACTTATCCCTTCATAATGAGCTATTGGTTTATAACAATGAGCCTTTGGATATGAAAATTCCAAACCCCACAAGCAAAATTATTATCCCCGAGGATGGTTTGCTCCTTGAGCCTAATAAGCTTTATCTGGGCAGAACGGTTGAGCATACGAGAACTGAACGCTATGTGCCAATGCTCGAGGGACGCTCCTCAATAGGCAGACTGGGACTTTTTATCCATGTAACTGCTGGGTTTGGTGATATTGGCTTTTCAGGCTACTGGACTTTGGAGATTTTTTGTGTACAGCCTA
This sequence comes from uncultured Oscillospiraceae bacterium, assembly GCA_964560565.1. GTDB lineage: Bacteria > Bacillota > Clostridia > Oscillospirales > Ruminococcaceae > CAZLMF01. The sequence goes on along the minus strand of CAZLMF010000012.1, from coordinate 4,240 downwards.
TTCGCATTTACGCAGGAGTTGAAATATGCCAAATCTACTACCATGACATTGTAGGCGATGTCAACCTTTACAAAAGTGGCAAGTACCAAAACAATACAGGTATTCAACCAAGCCTACTTTATAAAGATTTCGAGAAATAAAAAACGGTGGCATCAGCCACCGTTTTTTTATAAAGCTACTTAACCTGTTTAAGCACAACACGAGTTTTTTTAACATCATTGAGGTTCTTGCAAAGCATTTCCTCGATAACGTTAAGGGTTTTATCGCAGTATTCGTTAGTTGCATTGCGCAACTCACGGGACTTGCCCTGTGCATCGGCAATGAGGGCGCTTGCCTTTGTCTGTGCCTGCTTGACAATCTCCTCATTAGACACCATAATGACTGCTTTTTCTTGAGCTTTTGCAGCAATTGCGTCCGCTTCACGCTTAGCTTCGGAAAGAATAATCTTGCGATCAGCAACGATAATCTTCGCTTGCTTTACCTCAGAAGGCATATTTAGCCGAACGTCATTGATAAGGTCACGCAATTTTTCCGCATCAACAAGGCATTTACCTCCAGAAAGCGGAACGCCAAGGGACTTATCAAGCAACTCGTCCATTATATCGAGTATTTCATCAACATTCATCATTATACACCCTTCCTTAAACGGATATTTATATCATCACATATACTCTCCGGCACAAATTCACTTATATCGCCACCAAAGCGTGCAATTTGTTTTACAACACTTGAGCTAAGGTACATATTTTCTGCACTTGTGGTAAGGAAAATTGTTTCCGCGGCATTATATAGTTTTTTATTAGCAAGTGCCATCTGAAACTCATACTCAAAGTCGGACACAGCCCTAAGTCCCTTTACAATGGCATTAGCACCAATGTCGCGAACATAGTCTGCAAGAAGTCCGTCGAAGGTATCAATTTCAATGTTTTTCATGTCTGAGGTTATGGTTTTAAGCATATTAACACGCTCTGTAATAGTAAAGCTAGCCTCCTTTTCAGGGTTGACAGACACTAATACTATTAACTTGTCGAAAAGACGTGAGGCTCTAGATATAATATCCACATGCCCAAGTGTGACGGGATCAAAGCTGCCCGGACATACTGCAATACTCATTCGCTTAACTCCTCAATCTTGTATATTGATACCTGAGTTTTACTGTAATCGTATTGCCTATACAGCTTCAGGCGGCCAGTTTCCTCGGGCATACGCAGCCCTCTTTTATGCTCACATACAACAATTCCACTATCGCTCATTCTTGACGACAGCTTATCCAGTGCTCGAAAAATTGCGGGGCTTTCATAGGGAGGGTCAACGAATGCAATATCGAAAACTTCATCAGTTGTATTCAAAAATGCGTTATAGTCAATGTTATTGACCTTTGCTTGTCCGTCAAGTTTGCAGGCTTTTATGTTTTCTTTTATAACTGCTATTGAGTTAGGACTGTTGTCAATAAATACAGTGTATTTTGCGCCACGGCTAAGTGCCTCAATGCCGAGTTGACCGCTGCCTGCAAACAAGTCAAGGACTCTAGCTTGCTCAATCTCAAACTGAATAGCAGAAAAAACCGCTTCCTTTACCTTTTCGGACGTGGGGCGAACATCTATACCATCTAGGGTTCTAAGGCGTGTGCCTCTGGCTATGCCTGTAATTACTCGCATTATTCATTCTCCAAAACTTTATTCAAATTATATTATATACTATGCAGGTGAAAAAGTCCAGTTAAAATGTTTGCTGTATGAAATCATATAGCTCCTGCGCTTTTTCATCGCTTACTTTTACAACCTCACGTAGTTGCTCAATACTTGCCTGCTTAATCGCCGCTTTTGTCTTAAAGGCTTTAAGTATTGCGGTTGCTTTTGCTTGTCCTATGCCTTTTACTTTGGTTAGTTCAAGCTCATAGGTAGTTTTGCTATGACGCTTACGCTGATACTCAATGGCAAAACGATGTACCTCGTCCTGTATGCGTGTCACAAGTGAAAATGCCGCACGGTTGCGTGATATGGCTATTTCTCCTCCTGCGAGGGCTATCGCTCTTGTGCGGTGCCTTGCATCCTTTACCATGCCAAAAAGCGGTACGTTAATATCCATGTGCGCAAGAATAGGTTCAACAGCACCCACCTGCCCCTTGCCACCGTCAAGCAATATGAGGTCGGGTAAGCGGCTAAAGCTCTCATCCCCTTCAAGATAGCGCTTAAATCTGCGCTCTAGCACCTCAGCCATGCTTGCGTAGTCGTTTTGCCCCTGTACGCCGTTAACGGAGAATCGTCTGTATGCGGACTTAAGGGGGCGCCCATTCTCAAATACAACCATACCGCCCACAACTGCTGTTTCGCCAAGGTTTGATATGTCGTATGCCTCAATATATATCGGTGTGCTTTGCAAGCCAAGAAGCTTCCCCAGCTCGTCAAGGGCAGTTATCTCCTTTCCTGTCCTGCCGACACGCAGGGATAGATATTCGCTTGCATTTGCTTTTGCCATCATTGTATGTTTAAGCATTTCTCCACGCTTTGGTACACTCAGCGTCACCGCATGTTGCACACGCTCACGCAAATACTGCTCAATCAACTCAATATCCTCAACTTCATCGTCAATGTAGACTTCACGAGGTATTTCGCTTTTGGTTGAGTAGTAGCTCATAAGAAAATCCTTGCGCATTGCAGACTGTTCATAGGTTTCACCCAAAAAGAAGTCATCCTTATCAGTTAACCTACCGTCACGATATAGTATAACCGAAACGCAAGCACTTTCACCATTTTGCGCAAGTGCTATAAGGTCAAAATCCTTGGCATTATCGCCGATAATGCGCTGTTTGGCATTTACTCTTTGAATTGCTGCTATACGATCACGCAGCTTTGCAGCACGCTCAAAGTCTAGCTCCCCTGCCGCTTGCTCCATCTGCTCGGTCATCTGCTCCACAGAAGAAACTGAGCCGCTTTTAATATAATCAAGAGCTGCATTTACTTGCTCACGATAATCCTGTGAGGTAACCTTACCCATGCAAACCCCACTGCAACGCTTGATATGATAATTTAGGCACGGTCTTTCCTTGCCAAAGTCCTGAGGAAAGCGCCTTGTGCAGGTTGGAAGCATAAAAATGCGATTCGCCTCGTCAACAGCTTGTGAAACTGTAAATACGCCAGTGTACGGCCCTATATATTCAGCGTTTGTGTCCTGCTTGTTCTTTGCGGTGGTTATGCGGGGGTATTCGCTTGTATCTATCTTTATATAATGGTAGCCCTTGTCATCCTTTAGTAGGATATTGTACTTTGGTGTATACTGTTTTATCAAGCTACATTCAAGCACAAGCGCCTCAAATTCGTTCCCTGTGACAATGAAGTCGAAGTTATATATATGCTCAACAAGCTTTTTTGTTTTCAAGCTATGGTCGGAAGCATCACGAAAGTAACTTATTACGCGGTTTTTAAGAGCTTTCGCCTTGCCTACATAGATGATTTTTCCACTTTCGTCCTTCATAAGGTAAACACCAGGCGAAACGGTAAGCTTGCTTGCTTTATCTCTAAGAAAATCTATTCTAATATTGATGCTTATCGCCTCCACTTTACCTAATAATTATATTATATCTGTTTTCTTGTTAAAATGCAATGTAGCACTTCTTCCTATAAAATAAAACTGCCTGCCACTTAATGTGGCAGGCAGAATATTTTTGCAGTGATTAGCCGTTAATCTTAGTAACAACGCCTGAGCCAACGGTACGTCCACCCTCGCGAATAGCGAAGCGTAGACCTTCCTCAATAGCGATTGGTGTAATAAGCTCAACATCAATCTCAACGTTATCACCAGGGATACACATTTCCTTATCAGCAGGAAGAGTGATAATTCCGGTAACGTCAGTTGTTCTGAAATAGAACTGTGGACGGTAGTTGTTAAAGAAAGGCTTGTGGCGTCCGCCCTCTTCCTTCTTTAAAACGTAAACCTGACCGCTGAACTTGGTGTGTGGGTTGATTGTCCCGGGCTTGCAAAGAACCTGGCCGCGCTCAACGTCTGAACGCTGAACACCACGTAGTAGTGCACCAATGTTGTCGCCTGCCTCAGCATAGTCAAGAATCTTGCGGAACATCTCAACACCGGTAACAACGGACTTCTTACGCTCGTCGCTAAGACCGATAATCTCAACTTCCTCACCTGTCTTAACCTGGCCACGCTCAACTCTACCAGTAGCAACAGTACCACGACCGGTAATTGTGAACACGTCCTCAACAGGCATTAGGAAAGGTAGATT
>CAZLMF010000011.1:0-31471 GCA_964560565.1 uncultured Oscillospiraceae bacterium | reverse complement strand
GCAAGGTGGTAAAACACCATACACAGGATTGCAAAGCCCCTTATCTCATCTATAAGCCCCACTCGTTTGCTTGTTTTTATGTTGTTTGCTAAACTGTCCTCACCCAATATTTTTACCTGCTCTTTCTGTCCTTTTTACCTTTTTTCTTAAATAGACTAAATACCTTTTCAACTAAGGCGCTCCACCTGCTTTGCTCTTTCTTTTCTGATGACTTTGTGTTTTCTTCGCTTGCATTCCTTGCCGCCTTATATGCCTGCTCGTAGAAATATACCTGTGACTCAAACCTAGGTTCGGTTAAATCAAAGTCTGGGAGGTCACGCTTTCTAATATAGTTTCCGTCGGGCTGTTGAATCCTAGTTTTAACATTATCTTTGAGTGAGGTGTGGAACATTCCAAGAATCTTTCCCCTTATTTCCTCGTTATAAATCGGCACTGCAACCTCTACTCTGCGCTCGGTATTGCGTGTCATATAGTCGGCGGAGGAAATATAGACCTTTGTGCGCCCCCCTGCGCCAAAAATATAAACCCTCGAATGCTCTAAAAAGCGGCCTACTATGCTTGTTACGGTGATATTATGGGTATATCCCGGCACCCCTGAAATAAGGCAGCATATGCCCCTTATTAAAAGCTCAATTTTCACTCCCGCCCTTGATGCCTCCACAAGCTTATCTATAATCTCTTTGTCGGAAAGGGAATTAAGCTTTGCACCTATATAGGCTTCTTCGCCTGAAAGCGCCATTGCTATTTCAATATCAATCATTTCTATTATGCGCGGTTTTAGGCATCTTGGCGCAACCAAAAGATGCTCTGACTTTTCAACAGTATTCCCAACAGCAAGGCAGTTAAACACCATTGAAACCTCAACTCCGATTTCCCTATTTGCCGTCATAAGAGAATAGTCGGTGTAAAGCCTTGAAGTTTTTTCATTGTAGTTGCCTGTGCCTATTTGAGTGATGTACTCAATCCCTTGCCCAGACCTGCGTGTTATAAGCAGCAGCTTTGAGTGAACCTTCAGTTCCTCAAGCCCGTAGATAACGTTACAGCCAGCGTCCTCAAGACGCTTTGACCAGTTGATGTTGTTTTCCTCGTCAAAGCGCGCCCTAAGCTCCAATAGCACCGTGACGGTCTTGCCGTTTTCAGCGGCAGAAATAAGCTCCTCTATGACCTTGCTTTCATTTGCGACACGGTAAAGTGTAATCTTTATTGATATAACCATCGGGTCATTTGCCGCCTCCTCAAGCAGGCGGATAAAGGGGCGTATGGACTCGTATGGGTAGCTAAGCAGTACATCCTTACGCAATACCTGCTCGATTACACTCTCTTGAGAGCTAAGCGCAATGCTTTTCTGAGGTGTTAGAGGGCTGAAAAATAGCTCCTTTTGGGACTGAACCGCACCCTCGAGCTGCCACACAAAAGACAAGTCCAAGGGCGCACTCTCGACATAAACCCTCGCTTGCGCAAGGTCAAGCTTTCCGCAAAGCCACTGCGTTAGCTTTCCGCCAATGTCATCTGAAAGCTCCATTCTGACAGGGGATAGCTTTTTACGCTTTTTTAGCAGCTCACCCATTGCATCACGAAAGTCAATATCATGGTCGTATAAAGCTTCCTGAACGTTTATATCAGCATTTCTTGTAATACGCAGCAACCATCTTTTTTGTACCGAAAAGCCATTAAACACCTTGTGGGCAAAGTGCAGTATCAAATCCTCAATCAGCACAAATCGCACGCCTTGACCGGGAAGGTAGATTATTCGTCCCGAAAGGGGCTGGCAGGGGATAATTCCTACTGTCGGCGACTTTGACTTGCTCGAAAGCTCAACGCCAATGTAGATTTCCTTGTTTTGCAAAAAGGGAAAGGGATGCTGCCCGTCTATAATGCTTGGTGACACTATGGGCAAAATCTCCCTTGTGAAAAAAGTTTCTAAATACTTATTCTCCTCATCGGAAAGACTACTCATATCAGCGTGGACAATACCACGCTCGGAAAGTCTGCCCATTATGTGGGCGAAAGTCTCATCCTTTATCCCTAACAAACAGCCAACCCTCGAAGCGATTAAATCAAGCTGCTCTTGAGCGGTGAGGTTGGTTTTGTTTTCCCTTGTTTCGCGCTTTAATAAGGTTTGGTCATGCAAAGAGCCTACTCTTACCATGAAAAATTCATCGAGGTTATTATGAAAAATTGACACAAAGCCAAGCCTTTCATATAGAGGCATAGATTCGTCCTGCGCCTCCTCTAGCACTCTCTCATTAAATTTCAACCACGAAAGCTCTCTGTTGTCGTATATGGGTGGCCTCTCCATCGTGTTTCCCCTTTACTGTTTGCTCTAGATATATAGCTTAATTATACTTTTGTATATCACTATTGTCAACAATTGGTGAGGGATTTCCAATATAGTTTTTGTAAAATAAGTACTTGACAAAAAATTCTCACGGGGCTATAATTGTTTTAGCACTCCTTTACCTAGAGTGCTAAATGCTTGCTTTTTTTAGCGATAGTATCCACAAAACTTTTCGGAGGTGATAATGTGGATGAACGCAAATTAATAATACTGTCAGCGATAGTAGATGAATACATTAAAACAGGTGAGCCTGTGGGGTCTAAGGTGCTAGCCTCCCTCACTAATCTTTCTGTTTCCTCCGCCACCATACGCAATGAAATGGCGGCTTTAGAGCAGCAGGGTTTCCTTGAGCAGCCCCATACTTCGGCAGGGAGAATTCCCTCCTTTAAGGGGTATAGGCTTTATATCGACCGTCTAATGAGTCCACAGCCTCTCACAAAGAATGAACGCGCAATGATTGACGATATATTTGATGATGAGCTTGCACAGGGTGCAGTTATTTCTCAAGCATCGAAAGCTCTTGCGGAGCTTACACGCTGCACTTCAGTCGTGACCGATGCATCACCGCAATTTTCCGTTATCACTAAGGTTGAGGTCATTCCCACAGGAAACAGGCTGTATATGCTGTTGCTTATTACCTCGGGGGGTAATGTAAAAAACAAAATCTGCCGATTGCAGTTTGACTTGAATAGCTCGCACCTTGATTTCTTTAAAAACTTTGTAAATGATAATTTGCAAGGTGTAAAGGTTGAAAACCTCTCCCCTGCGAGAATACAAACCCTTGCAACCGCCCTTGGCAGCTATGTGCTTGCCCTTTCACCCTTATTATATGCAGTTTATGAAATGTCAGCTGAACTTCGCTCTACAAGTGTTGACCTTGAGGGCGCAACAAGACTTCTAGCCTGCGACGAGCTTGACCCTAGGGAGATAATGCGCTTTATAGAGTCAAAAAACGAGCTTGCAAGCCTTCTCAACGAAAGCTTCAGCGGAATTCATGTGCTATTTGGCAAGGAGAAGGACACTTTTGTGATTTCTAACTCAAGCCTTATTATGGGCAGTTACTCGAAAAACCACGAGAAAGCCGGCTCAATGGGCATAATTGGCCCTATCCGCATTAACTATGCTAAGATAATCCCTTATATAGAGTATCTAACAGATAGAGTAAGCACCTTGCTTACAAAACAAGAGGAGGAAAATAAGACAGATGAGTAAAAAGGAAAATCCATCGCCCGAAAACATTGATGTTCCCGTAAGCGATAACACAAGCTGCCCTTGCAGTGAATGTGAGCAGGAGGAAAGCTGCAAAAACGCCATGCAGGAGCAGACAGATGAGCAGGAAGCAAAGCTTTCAGAGCTAAGCGACAAGCTTTTGCGCACTGCAGCTGAGTACGATAACTACCGCAAGCGCACAGCTCGTGAGCGCACAGAGGCTTATGCCGATGCAACTGCAAGGGCAGTGGCGGAGTTTTTACCCGCCCTTGACAACCTTGAACGTGCCCTTGAATCCACTTGCACAGATGAAAACTTTCGCAAAGGTGTCGAAATGACGCAGACTTCCATCAATGAGGCGCTAACGCGCTTGGGCGTTGAGGCATTCGGCGAAAGGGAAGAGGAATTTGACCCTCTTGTTCACAATGCGCTAAGTCAAGTTGAAGATGCACAGCTTGGGCAAAACGTGATTTCACAGGTTTATCAGCGAGGTTATAAAATCGGCGATAAGGTAATCCGCCATGCGGCGGTTATAGTCGCAAACCCGTAGGTTAAACATTTATAAGCCTAAAAAACATTTATATATTTATACATTTGAAAGTGAGGAAACATTATGGCAAAAATAATTGGTATCGACTTAGGTACAACAAACTCCTGCGTATCTGTAATGGAGGGCGGCGAGGCTGTTGTTATCACAAATGCCGAGGGCGCACGCACTACACCTTCCGTAGTTGCCTTTGGTAAGACAGGCGAGCGCATGGTAGGTCAGGTTGCAAAGCGTCAGGCTATCACTAACCCCGACCGCACCATAAGCTCCATTAAGCGTCAAATGGGAACTGATTTCAATACCCATATCGACGGCAAGGACTACACCCCACAGGAGATTTCGGCTATGGTTCTAGGTAAGCTAAAGGCTGATGCTGAGGCATACCTTGGCACTACCGTCACAGAAGCTGTTATCACCGTTCCTGCATACTTCACCGATAGCCAGCGACAAGCTACAAAGGACGCAGGGCAAATTGCAGGGCTTACCGTTAAGCGTATTATCAACGAGCCTACCGCTGCTGCTCTTGCATATGGCATTGACAAGGAAAACGACCAGAAAATCATGGTATACGACCTCGGCGGCGGCACTTTTGACGTCTCTATTATTGAAATGGGCGACGGTGTTCAGCAGGTACTTGCTACTGCAGGTAATAACAAGCTAGGCGGCGACGATTTTGACGAGAGAGTAATCAACTGGCTTGCAGATGAATTTAAGAAAACTGATGGCATTGACCTTCGCAAGGATAAAATGGCTATGCAAAGACTAAAGGAGGCGGCTGAGAAAGCTAAGATTGAGCTTTCAGGCGTCACCACAACCGCAATCAACCTTCCCTTTGTCACCGCTGATGCAAGCGGCCCTAAGCATCTTGACACAAGCCTATCCCGTGCAAAGTTCAATGAGCTTACCGCTGACCTTGTAGAGGCTACAATGGTGCCTGTTCGTCAAGCTCTAAAAGATAGCGGACTTAGCACCTCCGAGCTTGATAAGGTATTGCTTGTGGGTGGTTCAACCCGTATTCCTGCTGTACAGGATGCTGTTAAGTCCCTCACCAATAAAGAGCCTTTCAAGGGCATTAACCCCGACGAGTGCGTTGCTGTTGGTGCTGCACTTCAGGGCGGTGTTCTAGGCGGCGATGTAACAGGGCTATTGCTCCTAGACGTTACTCCGCTATCCCTTGGTATTGAAACCATGGGCAGCGTTTGCACACGCATTATCGAGCGCAACACCACTATCCCAGTTAAGAAGTCGCAGATATTCTCCACCGCCGCCGATAATCAGCCAAGCGTTGAGATTAACATTTTGCAGGGTGAGCGTGAGTTTGCAAAGGATAACAAATCCCTTGGTATGTTCAGGCTTGATGGAATAGCTCCTGCTCCCCGTGGTGTTCCACAGATTGAGGTAACCTACGATATTGACGCAAACGGCATTGTTCACGTTGGCGCAAAGGACTTAGGTACAGGTAAGGAGCAAAAAATCTCCATCACCGCTTCAACCAATATGTCCAAGGACGACATTGAAAAAGCAGTTAAGGATGCGGAGGTATTTGCCGCTGATGATAAGAAGCGCAGGGAAGAAATTGACGCTCGCAATGAAGCTGACCAGCTTGTTTATTCAACTGAGAAGGCACTTACTGACTTCGGCGACAAGGTGACCGACGATGAACGCACAAAGGTAAATGAGAAGCTTGAGGCTCTTAAGGAAGCACTAAAGGGCGAGGATATAGCTAAGATTAAGGAAGCTCAAGAGGCTCTACAAAAGGACTTCTACGAGGTAGCAGGCAGGATTTATCAGGCTGAGCAGGCAAACGCTCAAGCTGCACAAGATGCACAAAATGCACAGGGCAACGCTGGTGCTCCCGATGATAATGTTGTCGACGCTGACTTCACCGATGTTCCCGACAACAACGATACTAACGAGTAAAATAAACGCAAAAGGGGGTAAATCCGCCCCCTTTTATGCGTGTTATACTTAATGAAAATTAACCAAGCAAAAAGGTGGTATAGTTTTGGCAGAAAAACGTGATTACTATGAGGTATTGGGTGTTCAAAAGGGTGCTTCCGAAGAGGAGCTTAAGAAGGCATATCGCAGCCTTGCCAAGAAATATCACCCCGACCTAAACCCTGATGACGCCACAGCAGAGGCAAACTTCAAGGAAGCCAATGAAGCTTTTGAAGTCCTCTCTGACGCTAATAAGCGCGCTCGCTATGACCAGTTCGGTCATGCAGGAGTTGACCCGTCATATGGCGGCGGCGGTGGTGGCGGTGGATTTAGCGGCTTCGGTGGCTTTGGCGGAATTGACCTTGACGATATATTCGGCGCATTCTCAAGCGCATTTTCAGGCTCAACACGAGCTGCAAACCCCAACGCTCCAAGGCGTGGAGCTGACGTAAATGTAAGCATGGGGCTAAGCTTCATGGAAGCCGCAAAAGGCACTTCAAAGCAGGTTGATATATCCCGTATGGAAACCTGTGAACCCTGTTCCGGTTCAGGCGCAAGCTCTGGCGGCTCAGTGAAAACCTGTTCTGAATGTTCAGGCACAGGTAAGATAAAGTTCCCACAGCGTACGCCCTTTGCAACCATTATGACAACACAGACCTGCACAAAGTGCTCAGGCAAGGGCAAGATAATCGAAAAGCCTTGCGCTACTTGCAGTGGCGGAGGCAGAGTACGCAAGTCCCGCAAGCTGGATATTGATATTCCGGCAGGCATAGACGACGGGCAGACGCTCCTTGTCCGTGGGCGAGGCGATGCAGGCTTAAACTCAGGTCCTTCGGGCGATTTGAACGTGACTGTTTCCGTCAGACCTGACCCGCTGTTTGAAAGGCGTGGTTTTGATGTATGGTGCGATGTTCCTATCACCTATATGCAGGCGACACTTGGGGATGAGATAATAGTCCCCACAATCGATGGCAAGGTGAAATATACCGTTCCTGAGGGCACACAGCCCGGCACTGTTTTCCGACTAAAGAACAAGGGCATAAACCGCTTAAATCGTGGGGGCAGGGGAGACCAATTTGTTACTGTTTCCGTTGAAGTCCCTCGTAACCTCAGCAAGAAACACAAGGAAATGCTCAAGGAGTTTGACTCCTCGCTAAACGATAAAAACTATGACGGCCGCAGGAGCTTCCTTGATAAGCTCAAAAATGCCTTCAACGACAAATAGGAGAGCTTATGACCTTTTTTATCAAGCTTATTCAAGGACTACTTATCGGTGTGGGCGCAATAGCCCCCGGCGTTAGCGGAGGAACCATTGCAATTATCTTCGGGCTTTATGAGAAAATTACTGATGCAATCTCCCACTTCTACCGTGACACGAAAAACAAGATAATATTCTTCCTACCGATTGGCATTGGCGGAGTGCTAGGTGTGCTGGGCTTTGGCAAGCTCATTGACTTCCTTTTCACCGATTACGCCTTTGAAACTACTTACTTTTTTATAGGCTTAATGTTAGGTTCAATCCCAACAGTTTATAAGGAGGCAACCTCCAAGGGATTTAAGAAAATAAACCTTATTCCCTTTGTGGTATGTGCGGCAGTTACGATTTTATTTGGCTTACTTGACTCGCAAAGCGCAGAAAGCTTAGTTCGAACCGTTGATACAGGCATCCCCATGTTGCTCCTTTACGGCGCTATAATTGGCTTTGGGCTGATTGTGCCGGGTATTAGCGCATCCTTTATGCTTATGTATCTTGGCAGCTACGAAACCATTATGGCGGCAATAGGAAACCTTGATTTGTCAATCTGCATTCCTATTGCAATTGGCATTGGGCTTAGTATTTTGCTGTTTGCAAAGCTTATCAACTGGCTTTTTTCGAAAGCCTATGCAATGACCTACTTTGCGGCACTTGGCTTTGTGGCAGGCTCAGTAATAATAGTCTTCCCAGGGGTAAGGATGAATCTTTCAGGTTTAATAAGCGCTATGCTGCTTATTGCAGGCGTTGTCAGCTCCTATTTTATTGCGAAGCTCAAAAAGGATTAATCCAAACTTAAAACAACCACACAAGGTAAAACTTGTGTGGTTGTTGTCATTTGCAACTAAAAAATGTTCGATTTCTTGTTATTTTGTGCAATTATGCTCTTAAAAAATCCTTGATTAAAGCTAAAAAAGGTGATATACTAGATAAAATATAGCTACGAAGTTTTTTTGAATAAGGAAAGGATGTGTTTCTATGTCGAAAAAGAGCCCTCTACAAACAGATTATTCAAGTAAGTTTGTCAAGGAAGGTCTTACCTTTGATGATGTGCTGCTTATCCCTGCGCACAGTGAAGTATTGCCCAAGCAGGTGAGTGTTGCGACACGCCTGACACAGGATATTATGCTTAAAACCCCCATTATTACCGCTGCTATGGACACTGTAACCGAGTCTAAAATGGCTATCGGTATTGCTCGTGAGGGCGGAATTGGCATCATCCACAAGAATATGAGTATAGAGCGACAAGCTGATGAGGTTGACATGGTAAAGCGCAGTGAAAACGGCGTAATTGTCAACCCCTTCTATCTTTCACCGGACAATTATGTTTATGACGCAAATGAGCTTATGGGGAAGTATAAAATCTCTGGTGTGCCGATTGTGGAAAATGGCAAACTTGTGGGCATTCTCACTAACCGTGATTTACGCTTTCTAACTGACTACAATATTAAAATTGATGAAGTAATGACTAAGGAAAACCTTGTCACTGCTCCCGTTGGCACAAACCTTGCGCAAGCGCAGGAAATCCTTCGCCAGCATAAGATTGAAAAGCTGCCCCTTGTTGACGATAACGGCAACCTCAAGGGACTTATCACCATCAAGGATATTGAAAAAGCTGTTCGTTATCCTAATACTGCTCGTGACAAGGGCGACCGTTTGCTGTGCGGTGCTGCAATCGGCGCTACCGGCGATGTGCTTGAGCGTGCAGGGGCGCTTGTCCGTGCGCAGGTTGACGTGCTTGTTCTAGACAGCGCTCATGGCCATAGCAAGGGCATAATCGAATGTGTTCGCAAGCTCAAAGCCGCATTCCCCAACACCCCTGTTATCGCAGGCAATATTGCAACTGCCGCTGCCGCTGTGGATCTTATTGAAGCAGGCGCAGATGCTGTTAAGGTGGGTATTGGCCCCGGTTCAATTTGCACAACTCGTGTTGTTGCAGGTATTGGCGTTCCCCAGATTACTGCAATCTATGACGTTGCTTGCGCCGCAGCAAAATACGATATACCTGTCATTGCAGACGGAGGTATAAAGTATTCAGGCGATATTGCCAAGGCACTTGCCGCAGGTGCATCAACAGTTATGTTAGGCTCACTCTTTGCAGGCTGTGAGGAAGCCCCAGGCGGAACTGAAATCTATCAAGGCAGAAACTACAAGGTCTACCGTGGTATGGGCAGTCTTGGCGCAATGGCTATCGGCGGTAAAGACCGCTACTTCCAAGAGGGCAACCAAAAGCTTGTTCCCGAGGGTGTTGAGGGACGTGTTCCTTATAAAGGCCCTGTTAGCGACACTATATTCCAGCTTGTGGGTGGTTTGCGCTCAGGTATGGGTTATTGCGGCTGTGAAAGCATAGATAAGCTCCAGTCCGAGGCTCAGTTTGTCCGCATCACCAATGCAGGACTCAAGGAAAGCCATCCCCATGACATTAACATTACTAAGGAAGCACCAAATTATAGCGTTCATCCCTAATGGTTTATTGAAAGACTGTTATATTTATACAGCAAATGCCGCTCCAATTGGAGCGGCATTTTTAATTAGCTCTATGTAAAAATTAGGCCATGTATTTTCTACTTGCGCTTTTTGCTGATAGCGGCTGTTACAAGGGTAATAACAGGAATTGCAACAAGTGTAAACGCTAGTCCTGCACCTGTTTCTGGAGTGTCGTTGGTCTCGTCAGCGGTTTCAGCTGTGGTAGCTGCTGTTGTTTCAGCTGTGGTTTCAACTGTGGTTTCCTCGGACTGTGTTGATGTAGTTTCCTCGGATTCAGCTTCAACAGGGTCAACAAGCTTTACGCTTGTAATTGTTGATGTTAAAAATCCGCCCATAATAGAGAATCCGTCAAAAAACTCCGCTGTGGTGTGCGTTGCTTCATATAGAGCAGATGCCTTTAGTGCGGTCTCAAAATCAGCAATGATAGTAGCTACTGGAATTTTTGCAGAGTATACTGTATCAGCTACAGGAGCAGCTTTCCCAAATACACCGCCCTCTGAAGCTATCGACTTGTTATCAACATCATCATAAAGGTAGGGATCACTCCATGACTTTGCATACCATTTCAAAATCTGGTCAAACTGCCATGTGTCAGTGCCAACACCGTCAATAGCAGCCTGTGAAATCTTAAAGGATACCTCGACGTTCTCAAAGCTCATCAGCTCGTCGAAGGTAAAGTGCTTGTCTGCATCTGTACCTTCGGCAAAATCACCCTTTGCATCTGAACCCCATGCGTTCATGGTTACCTCTTCATCGAGCAGAACCTTTTCTGTGTCTGCTGCACTAACTGAAATTACTGCTGTGGACATTACTAAAGCTGTTGCTACGATTGATGCTAAAATTCTTTTAAACATATTTTCCTCCTAAATTACTTTGTAAATTCGTGTATATTCACACTATCTTTAATTATACTACATATTTCGTACACCTTCAACAGTAATTATACCTATATTGTAGTAAAATGTTCCGTGCACATTTACTTAAAATAAACGTTAGTTTAGCTAACAGTAATTACTAATTCTATAACTAGCACAATAAAACCAAAGTGCACTGTATGCATTTTGGCTTTAACCCATTATTTGCATTGTTGTATTGACATTTATTGTTTTATATGCTATAATATAAACATTATCAAAGGAAGACGTTCTTGCTTTCAACAAACAACTAACCCTGACGCATAAGCGTCAGGGTGAGTTGTTTATAATAGTAATTTTTGTACTTACTATTTAAGCTCGACTGTTGCGCCAGCTTCTGTAAGCTTAGTCTTAATTTCCTCAGCCTCAGCCTTGGATGCGCCTTCCTTGATAGCCTTAGGAGCAGCCTCAACCAAATCCTTAGCTTCCTTTAGGCTTAGACCTGTGATGTCCTTAACTGCCTTGATGGTTGCCATCTTAGCGTCGCCGAAGCTAACAAGAACAACGTCAAACTCGGTCTTCTCCTCAACAGCGGCTGCGCCACCTGCTGCGGGAGCTGCAACTGCCATAGCAGCAGCTGATACACCAAACTCCTCCTCGATTGCCTTAACAAGCTCGTTAAGCTCAAGAACGCTTAGTGTCTTTACTTCTTCTACAAACTTTAAAATCTTCTCTGAAGCCATTATAATTTCCTCCTATAATAAATATTAGTCAACGGTAACAACCGTCTCTGTGACAGTCTCTGCGGTAGCCTCTACAGGCTCGCCGATTTCGTTTTTCTTTGCAACTTCGCTAATTGCTATAGCAAGACTCTGCATGGGGCTTGCAAGTAAAAATACAAGCTGTGAAAGCAATGCTTCCTTTGTAGGTAGCTTAGCATACTGCTCTACAGTAGCAGCGTCAATGACCTTGCCATCAACAAAGCCTGCCTTGAGGTTAAATACATCGGGCTTTACCTCTGTCTGCTTATAAAGCAGCTTGGAAACCTCGATTGGATCCTCTGCTGATAGCGCTATCGCTGTTGAACCCTTAAGAACATCCTTAAGGTCGGATAGCCCAACCTGGTCAGCTGCAAGGCTTAGAAGGCTGTTCTTAACTACAAAGTAATCAACGCCTGCTTCACGAAGGCTCTTGCGAAGCTTTGTGTCGTTTTCAACATCAATACCCTTATAGTCAACTATAACACCTGCTGCATTGCTCTTGAGCTTTTCAGCGAGCGCCTTAACCAGTGCCTGCTTTTGACTTAAAATCTTCTCACTTGGCATGAAATTCCACTCCTTTGCTTAGATTTGCTGGGACAAGCTGTTCATGTATCGAAACAAAAAAGCCCCTTTGTCAAAGACAAGGGGGCATAAGGTTGCTTAAATCCTTATTGCGCTCCTAGGCAGGCGGCAAATGCCGTTAGCAGCTTAACGCTGACCTGCTGTCTTTAGAACAGCTATTATATTGCGGCGCTTAATGCGCTCAATATCAAATATTATTTAAGGTTAAACTGTTTACACACCAAAGCGTGCAGTCGAAACCTTAACGCCAGGGCCCATTGTGCTTGCTACGGTGCAGGACTTGATATACTGTCCCTTTGTAGCAGCAGGCTTTGCCTTTGCAACAGCCTCTAGCAATGTATTGAAGTTCTGCTCGAGCTTTTCAGCTCCAAAGGAAACCTTGCCGATAGAGCAGTGGATGATGTTGGATTTGTCAAGACGGTATTCAATCTTACCTGCCTTTGCTTCGGTAACAGCCTTAGCAACGTCAGGGGTAACTGTGCCTGCCTTGGGGTTCGGCATAAGACCACGGGGGCCTAAGACCTTACCTAGACGACCTACAACAGCCATCATATCAGGGGATGCAATAACTATATCAAAATCCATCCAGCCGCCGGTAATCTTTGAAACTAGTTCATCGCCGCCTACGAATTCAGCTCCTGCATCCTCAGCAGCTTTTACATTATCGCCCTTAGCGAATACCAAAACACGAACGGTTTTACCAGTTCCGTTTGGTAGTACTACTGCGCCTCTAACCTGTTGGTCAGCTTGACGTGAGTCAACGCCTAAGCGAAGGTGAAGCTCAACTGTTTCATCGAACTTAGCCTTAGCCGTCTTACAGGTAAGGTCAAGTGCCTCATTGGGTTCATATAGCTTAGCAAAGTCAATTGTCTTTGCGCTATCAACATAATTTTTACCGTGTTTCATTAATAGTCCTCCTTGTGGTGTTAGCGGAAATTTCCTCCCACGAGATGTTCAGATTTTTTAAAGGGCAGTGTATAACTACAACGCACCCAAACTTTTAAAGCTTACTTCTCGACCTCAACGCCCATTGAACGAGCGCTACCTGCGATCATTGCCATAGCTGCCTCAACGCTTGCTGCATTAAGGTCTGCCATCTTAGTCTCAGCGATTTCTTTTAGCTGATCCTTTGTAATCTTAGCTACCTTATTCTTGTTAGGTTCACCTGAGCCCTTTTCAATACCTATTGCCTTCTTAATAAGAACCGCTGCAGGCGGAGTCTTAGTGATGAAGGTAAAGGTTCTATCTGCATAAACTGTGATAACGACGGGGATTATATAGCCCGCCTGTGCCGATGTGCGGTCATTAAATTCCTTTGTGAAAGCTACTATATTCACACCATGCTGACCCAGTGCAGGGCCAACAGGGGGAGCAGGAGTTGCCTTGCCTGCGGGAATTTGCAGCTTTATAATGCCTGTAACTTTTGCTGCCATTTTTATACCCTCCGATTAATTCTTTAGTTTTTTGACATCAACAAGGCTGATAGTACCGGGGGTTTCGCGTCCAAAAACTGAAACTCCAACCTCGGCAATACCCTGCTCAACATCAATCTTGCGCACTATTCCATTCATGCCAATAAGTGGCCCTGCTAAAATTTCCACGTTATCGCCAACGGCAATGTGGATTTCGATCTTCTTTTCGCCCTGCTCTTCTTGATAAACATCCAATGCCTCGACTTCCTCGTCGGTAAGGGCAATGGGCTTTGAAGCAGGTCCAACAAAACCTGTTACACCACGGGTGTTTCTAACTACATACCAGGATTCATCGGTCATAATCATCTTAACAAGCACATAACATGGAAAAACCTTGCGCGTAGGAGTTTCCTCCTTGCCATCTTTGATCACTGTAACCGTTTCTGTAGGTACTCTTACCTCTGGGATTAGCTCGTGAAGCCTGCGGTTCTCAACAACCTTTTCAATATTCTGAGCAACTTTATTTTCGTACCCAGAATAGGTGTGTATAACATACCACTTTGCTGCTTCTGACATTAAATCCCTCCATAATGGTTATATTTCTACTGATTTTGCAATACAGACTTTACTAGAAAGCCCAACACTGCATCTAGTCCCCAAATAAAAAGCCCAACTACAATCATAGTCAAGATAACAACAATTGTATTATTGATTACCTGTTTTTTGCTGGGCCATACTACTTTTTTGAATTCCGCCTTGCTCTCACGGAAGAAGCGTATGGGGCTAAGCTTCTTTTTAGCGACAGCTACATTTGATTGCTTTTCTGCCATTTTGCTACCCTCAACTTTCTACTTCGTTTCCTTGTGAGCGGTGTGCTTCTTGCAAAATCTACAATACTTGTTCATCTCAAGCCGGTCAGGGTCGTTTTTCTTATTCTTGACCGTATTGTAGTTGCGTTGCTTGCACTCTGCGCAAGCCATTGTTACTCTTACTCTCATTTGTCGGCACCTCCTACGGATTTGATCCGTTAATTGCATTTTAATGCCCATTTCTGCATTGAAATGGCCATTGCTAGCCTCCCTCTAAAAAGGCGCAAAAAAATAAACCCCTTTTTGAGGTATGACCATTGTAACATATGCATATTTCCTTGTCAATAGCTATGTAAAATTATTTTGAGTTTTCTTCTCTTTTAAACATTCAAAAGAATATTGCACCATACATATATAATATATCTAGTATAAATCATATGCGCAACCTACGCAATACCTTATTTATATATACATAAATTTGACATTGAAGTATTGATAATAATGGCGGCATGTGTTAATATAATTAGATAGAGAAAGGAGTGATTACCATGTCAAAGATAAAGCTCGCGGTGATTTTCGGAGGCGTTTCGAGCGAACATGAAATATCGCTTATATCAGCAGCCTCAGTAATCGCAAACATTCCCCAGGATAAATACGAGATAATCTGTATAGGTATTACTAAAAAGGGGAGATGGCTTTTCTTTCCCGGTGACACTTCCGACCTTGTTTCAGGCTCATGGGAGCAGCATCCCGACTGTGCATCTGCGGTACTTAGCCCAGATAGAATGCATAAGGGTTTCATTAAAATCCTAGATGATGGGCAAACTTCATTTCAACGTGTTGACTGCATTTTCCCTGTTCTGCATGGCAAAAACGGAGAGGACGGCACAATTCAAGGACTTATAGCCATGTCGGGTATCCCCTATGTTGGCTGCGACACCCTTTCCTCCGCAATTTGCATGGATAAAACTATCACTCATACTGTGCTTGAATATAACGGCATTAAAACTGCGCCGTGGGAGAAAGTCCTGCGCCGTGATTTGTGCAACCTTGACGAGGAGTGCGAGCGCATTGAAGCGTCGCTTAGCTATCCAATGTTTGTGAAGCCAGCTAATTGCGGCTCATCCATTGGCATTAGCAAGGTATGTGACCGTACAGAGCTAAAAGACGGGGTAAAGCTTGCATTTTCCCACGATAGCAAAGTAATCGTTGAGTGTGAGGTTAAGGGGAAAGAGATTGAGTGCGCTGTAATGGGCAACGATTTCCCTATGGCGTCAATAGCTGGCGAAATCAAACCTGAAAACGAATTTTATGACTACGATGCAAAATATATTTTAAGCGGTTCGCAGCTTATTATTCCTGCCTCCATTTCCGATGACTGTCAGGAAAAGCTTCGCAGCATTGCATGTGATGCATACAAAGCGCTGTGCTGTACGGGACTAGCAAGAGTTGACTTTTTTGTTACTGAAAATGAGGAGATTGTGCTTAATGAGGTTAATACCATGCCCGGCTTTACTTCTATTAGTATGTTCCCCAAGCTTTTTGAGGCGACGAACGTCCCCTATGCTGACCTAATTGACGGACTTATTACCCTTGCTTTAGAGCGCAATTAGCGCAAACGCAAAAGCAAGAATTTCCGAAAGGACTGGTGTTTTTGGATAAGCGCCCTATTGGCATATTTGATTCGGGTATTGGTGGGCTTACCTCCGTAAAGGAGTTTAAGAAAATACTTCCTAACGAGGATATTGTCTACTTTGGCGACACTGCTCGTTTGCCTTATGGCACACGCAGTCGTGAAACCATCATTAAATATGCAATGCAGGATATAAAATTTCTGCTTTCCAAGGACGTAAAAATGATTATTGCCGCTTGTGGTACTGTTAGCTCAGTTTTGCCTGCAAGCGCTTTAAGGGAGATTGACTTCCTTTATAGCAATGTTCTCACCCCTGCCGTTCAGGCGGCATGTGCCATAACCAACAGCGGTAAAATCGGTGTAATCGGCACTTGCGCCACCATCAGAAGCGGCGCATACGGAAAAGCAATCCGCACAATCCGAAGCGATGCCACTATAATAGGCAACTCCTGCCCACTATTTGTCCCCCTTGTGGAAAATGGATACACCGCTTTGGATAACACTGTTGCAAGGCTTGTGGCACAGGAGTATTTAGCACCTTTCCAAAATGGCGCTGTGGATACTTTAATTTTAGGCTGTACCCATTATGGCATTATATATGACTTGATTAACGATGTTTTAGGGGGTAAGGTGAACTTGATTATCCCCGGGGCAGAGGCGGCGCACCATGCGCAAACCGTGCTCACCACTCGTGAAATGCTTAATGACAGCGGCGGAAAAGCCACCTATTATGTATCTGACAGCGTGGAGCTTTTCGGAGAGAATGCGAAGGCATTTTTGGGGGAAAGCTTTAACGAAAAAGCCGAGTGTGTAAGTGTTGACTCGCTGTAAAGCTCTATATCTTTACACAGATTGGTATACATATTAAGACTCGAAAGATAGGTTTATTATGAAAAAGGATGTTTTTATTACTATAAAAAGTGTTCAAACCGTTGATGACGAACGGGACACTATTGAACTTGAAACAAAGGGTAGCTTCTTTAAACGACGAGATGGCTATCAAATTTCCTATGATGAAAGCGAAGCCACAGGCTTTGAGGGCAGCCGCACAACCCTATCCGTTGCAGGGGATGACAAGGTCACCCTTATCCGCAGTGGCAATTCCCCCTCAAACCTTATAATTGAAAGGGGTAAAAAACATCATTGCCACTATGGCACGATGTTTGGGGATATAATAATAGGCATAAATGCAAGCAAGATTTCCTCTACCCTGAGTGATAGTGGCGGCGAAGTATACTTTAAGTATACTATTGACATTAACTCAAGCTATATGTCTGACAACGAAATCTACGTCAATATTAAGGAGCTTGAGCAGTAAGAACTTTGCTTAATAACCCCTGAGGAGGACATTTTTTACCGAAAGGATATATATACAATGAGTATAAACTCTAACCCTATATACAATTTGCAAAGGGAAGCAAGGGATGTCTTGCTTAGCTCTTTAGGCAGACTTGTTTCAAGCGGACAGTTGCCTGCCGAGCCTATCCCCGACTTCAACCTTGAAGTGCCAGCTAATACCTCTCATGGCGACTTAGCCGCAAACCTTGCAATGGTATGCGCAAAGACTTTCAAGATGCCTCCACGCAAGCTTGCGGAAATGGTTATATCAGAGGCTGTCCTAGACGGGACAAGCTTTTCAAAGCTTGAAGCGGCAGGCCCTGGATTTATCAACCTATTTGTTTCCGATATCTGGTTTAGCAAGGTAGTTTCTGAAATTGAACAGGCAGGGAGTGCCTATGGCCGCACAAATTTAGGAGCGGGCAAGCGAGTGCTCGTTGAATTTGTTTCCGCTAACCCCACAGGTCCTATGCATATAGGCAACGCAAGGGGTGGCGCAATAGGGGACGGACTTGCAAGCTTGCTTGAATTTGCAGGCTACAATGTTGAGCGTGAGTTCTATGTAAATGACGCAGGAAATCAAGTCCAAAAGCTTGGGCTTTCCCTTGATTTGCGCTATTTGCAACTTTATAAGGATAATATTGAAATGCCTGAGGATTGCTACTTAGGTGAAGATGTAATCGAGCACGCAAAGAACTTTGCGGAGATTCATGGCGATAGCTTTTTGGAAAAGCCCGAAAGTGAGCGCCGTGCCGCTCTTGTCAATTACGCCTTGCCTTTGAACATAAAAAGGCTTGAAAAAGACCTGCTAAAGTATCGCATTAAATACGATAACTGGTTTTTGGAATCCTCACTTCACAATGGCGGCAAGGTTGACGAAATCATTGAGCGCATGAAGGAAACAGGCTACACCTACGAGCTAGACGGTGCATTGTGGTTTAAAGCTACCGAATTTGGAGTGGATAAGGATATAGTTCTTGTGCGCTCAAACGGCATTCCAACCTATGTTGTGCCGGATATTGCCTACCACTATGATAAGCTTTGCACTCGTGCCTTTGACAAGGCTATAAATGTCCTCGGTGCTGACCACCACGGCTATACATCACGTTTAAGAGCGGCTATGAAAGCCCTTGGTATAGAGGATTCAAGGCTTGATTTTGTTCTTACGCAAATGGTGCGCCTAGTGCGCGCTGGGGAGCTTGTTAAGGCAAGCAAACGCTCCGGCAAGGCTATCACCCTGGCTACTCTCCTTGACGAAGTGCCTATTGATGCCGCAAGATTTTTCTTTAACCTGCGTGAAGTTAATACCCACCTTGATTTTGACCTTGACCTTGCAGTTGAGCAGTCAAGCCAAAACCCCGTTTATTATGTGCAGTATGCATATGCGCGTATATGCTCGATTTTATCCGAGATAGATGCGCCTGCTAATGGGCAAGTAACCTTCACTGAGCATGATGAAATCGAGCTTATTCGCTTTATGGCAGGCTTGCCCTCAGAGGTAGACCTTGCCGCCCGTGAATATGACCCCTCAAGAATTACACGCTACACCATCGAGCTTGCAGGTAAGTTCCATAAGTTTTACTCAACCTGCCGTATAAAAGGCGAGAGTGAGATCGTTGTACGCTCAAGGCTTGCCCTTTGCAAGGCAACTAAGATAGTGCTTGAGAATCTGCTTGCTTTGCTAAAAGTATCAGCTCCCGAGAGAATGTAGCGCAGTAAATAACAAACCATATTTCCAAAGGAGGAAATCATGAGCATTCCCTTTAAGCTTCCCTTTGTGCTGGATGGCGGACTTGAATCAAGTCTGCATCAATGCGGTTTTTCCGCTGATTCTTCCGCAAAAGAATGGATGCTTAATAATCCTCAAGAGGTAGAAAACCTCCTTGACAGCTTTACCAAGGCAGGCGCTGACGCTGTGGTTTTTCCAGCTTTTCTGCCCGATTTAGCAGGGGTTGCGGTAAAAAATAAGCGCCACAATAGCCCCCTTATAGGGGGAGCAGTTTATCCGTCGGGGCTTCTTGTGGAGCCTTACGGCGAGACCTCCTTCACCGAGCTGATTGACTTTTACAAGGGGCAAGTTTATGCACTGCGTGATAGCGGTGTGGATTTTATCGAGGCGCAATCCATGTCCACGCTTTCGGATATGAGGGCGGCAGTTATCGCCGCACGAAAGGCGCACCTGCCCATAATAGTCACCTGCTTAGTGGACGAGTTTGGACGCACACAAAGTAATTGCCCTGTTGAGTCTATACTAATCACCTTGCAAGCTATGAAAATTGCCGCTTTTGGACTTAGCGGAATATCCCCCGATAAAATGGCGGATATTTTCCACGATATAGCCCCCCTTGCTAAATGCCCCTTAGTGGCAAGACCTACCGCAGGGGAGCCTAACCCAATCTTACCCGATGTGTATGAGCTTTCACCCTCTAACCTTTCGGCACTTATGGTGCCTTTGCTTGATATGGGTGTCCTCATTTTTGGCGGCAGTGCAGGAGTTACACCTAATCATATCAGCGCTCTTAATGAACTGCGAAATGAATATAACTTTAAGCGTGAAATCCCCTCACATAATAATGAATCCTCCATTATCCTTGCAAGCGAAACCAATACTTATTACTTGTCCGCTGATCTTATTGACGTGTCCGATGCAATAAAGTGCCGCTTTGATATGACTGATGTCCTGCTTGAGCTAAACGAAAGCGGAAGCGATGTCATTTGCGTGAGCGTTTCAACTGCGGATGATGCTTATCAATTTAGCCTAAATGCCCATATGGCGGCACTTCCTATAATGTTCACTTCACATAACGAAATCGCCCTCAAAACAGCATTGCTACTGTATCAAGGGCGAGCTATGGTGGATATAAATTGCGATATTGATGAAGATGCGATTGCTCTAATCGCCGCTAAATACGGCGCAGTGATTTATTAGCCCTACTGATTTGTGCCCTTTCGTGCTTTAAGCAAAACAGGGATAATCGCAAGGGCAAGCATTCCGCCGGTCGCCGCTGTAATCATCTGAGGCCATGAGAACATAAGGGATAACGCCTTCACTTGGGGAGGCTTTGCCTCGGTAATAAGGGGCAAAACAAGCGCAACCACTGCCAGCCATAAAAAGCCGCCCTTTGCAACTGCACTTGCCAAAAATCCTACTATGTTGCCCACAATCTTTGTGTTTTTCGATTTTTTTGCAAAAGCTTTATATACAAGAGATGTAAGCAGTACAATTATCACGTTTCCTAAAGCTATGCAGGGTACAATAACAGGGAATACAGGGCCTATGCCTAGGAGAAACGCCAATACGGGGGAAATGCACCCTATTGCCACCCCGGACCATACTCCTGCAACAATACCTGCAACAATAAGCGCCATATTGACTATGGAGCCTGTTACAAGCTGACTTGTTATTCCAACGCTTGGGACAAGCTTACCTAAATACTGCGCAAGTACAACTATTGCCAAGAAAAGTGCGGTTCTTGCTATCCATAAAGTTTTCTTATTCATGAGCTTTGTTCCTTTCGATTCTAATATCAATTTGATTTTATGGTAAAATATTTCCTATACCTTAATTATATCACGCAAACAGGGATTTGTCGATACACGATACTTTCCTAAAGTACTAACTGACAGGAGGTCGTTTAATGAGCAAAGCACCTAATCTAAGAAGTAATAAAGAGCATTACTTAGCGGCATTCTTTATTGCTTTCGGTCTTGCCACTATACTGTTTTTACCCTTTGTAATCTACGACGGGGGGTTATTCATTTATTACGGCGACTATAATGTTCAGCAAATACCCTTTTATATGAATGCCCATGAGGCTGTACAAAATGGTAAGCTTTTATGGGACTGGAATACCGACCTTGGCGCAAACTTCATAGGCTCTTATTCCTTCTACCTTCTAGGCAGCCCTTTCTTTTGGCTTACAATGCCTTTCCCGACGGCAATTTTACCTTACTTGATGGCGCCCTTGTTTGCCCTGAAGATTGCAACTGCAAGCTTAACCGCCTATGCTTTTTGCCGCCGCTTTACTAAGACTACAAATGCCGCCCTTATAGCAGGCTTACTTTACGCCTTTTCGGGCTGGTCGGCATACAATATCTTCTTCAACCACTTCCATGATGTAATGGCATTCTTTCCACTTTTGCTCATTGCCCTTGAGGAAACCGTTGTCAACAAACGACGGGGCATATTCGCTCTTACAGTTGCACTTTGCTCTATAATAAACTACTTCTTCTTTGCAGGGCAGGTAGTGTTTGTGGTGATTTACTTTATCATTCGCTGCTTCTGCAAGGACTTTAAGATGACCTTTTCGAAATTTATATGCGTAATGCTAGAGTCCATTATTGGACTTGGGCTTTCAGCATTTATACTTCTGCCCTCGGTGCTTGCGGTGATAAGCAACCCCCGTGTTGACCGCTATTTAACCGGGTGGGATATGCTTTTTTACAACAATATGCAGCGTTATGGGCTGATAGTGCAATCCTTCTTCTTTCCGCCCGATATCCCTGCAAGACCGAACTTCTTCCCCGACTCAAACGCTAAGTGGGCATCTGTCGCAGGCTTTTTGCCCCTATTTTCAATGGCAGGGGTAATCGCCTTTATAAAAAGCAAAACGAAGCACTGGGCAAAGCGACTTGTAATAGTCTGCTCGATAATGGCACTTGTCCCCTTGCTAAACTCTGCGTTTTATATGTTCAACTCCTCTTATTATGCACGCTGGTATTATATGCCCATCCTTGTGATGGCAATGATGACTGCAATCTCCCTTGAGGACGAAAGCATACCTCTAAAAAGTGGCATAAAGTGGTGCGGTGCGGCAATTGCCGCCTTCACCGTCATTGGAGTTTTACCAAAGTATGTGGAAAAGGTAATCCCTGCTGTTTCTGAGGGGGGGAGCAGCGTATCCGGCACAAGTATGGATTCGAGCATCAGCGAAACTACCACCTCTGTATTGGAGTTTGGCACTTTGCCTGCTGATAACATTAAGTTTTGGGTGAATGTCCTTATTGCGATTGGATGTCTGCTTGCGCTTATATACCTCTATCTTGGCAGGAAGAAACCCGGTTTTTTCCGCCGCACTATTGTAATGCTATGCTGTGCAATATTCATTTGCACCGGCTCAATGATGTTGTTTGGGCGAGTGCTTGGCCCTAGCACCAATAGAATTACCGAAATGGCACTTGAAGCAACCGAATGGGATTTAGACCCCTTGGATGAGGGCGAATGGTACCGTGTGGACGTTTACAAGGGAATAGACAATAACGCAATGTTCTGGGGACTCCCGACTATTAACACTTTCCATAGTGTTGTACCTACCTCGATAATGGAATTCTACACCTCCATAAACGTTGAACGCAATGTTGGCTCAAGGGCTGATATAACTTATTTTGCCCTTAGGGGAGCGACCTCCGTTAAATATTTGATGTTCCCTAATTACAGCAGCGAGGACGAACCTGAACTTGCTGGCTTTGAGCTTATAGGGGAGCAAAATAACTATAAAATCTATGAGAACAAATACTTTGTGCCTATGGGCTTTACCTATGACTACTATATCAACGATGAACGCTGGGATAGCGGCGTGCGCAACTACCGTGACCGGCTGCTTATGAAGGGTGTGTACCTGTCTGACGAGCAAATCGAGCGTTACGGCGATATACTAGAGCCTATAAACCAAAGCATCACCTCGGATATTACAAAGATTACCTACCTTGATGACTGCTTAAAGCGTGCAGCACGCACCGCAGATACTTTTACCACCACGAAAAACGGATTTATCAGCACTACAAGCTTTGATACCGATGAGCTTGTGGTATATAGCGTGCCCTTTGAAGATGGCTGGAGTGCCACAGTAAACGGCGAGGCTGTAGACGTTGAAAATGTCAATCACGGCTTTGTGGCAGTACGAGTGCCGGCAGGGGAGTGCACAGTTGAGTTTTCATTCCTTACCCCAGGACTTGTTGACGGCATTTATATCACCGTTGGCAGTGCTATTATTCTTGTTGTGTATCTAGGGCTATGGATGCTCCTAAGAAAGCTTTTCCCGAAACGCTTTGGAGTGCGCAGATATGCTCATTTGCTAGAGCAGGAACAGCTTGAGCGTGTACAGGCACATAATGCTTATATCGAGCAGGTTTCTCACAAGATAGGCAAGTTCCCTGAAAAGGCTATTTTAAGCGCATGGAAAACCCCTGAGCAGTCAAAGCTTAAAAGGGCAGATGGCATTGTTCCCAGTACGCCCATTGTTTCTATTCCTACTGAGCCTATTGCTCCTGTGCAAAGGGACATTCCCACACAGCAAAAGAGTGACATAGAGGCGATTAGCGGCTATAAGTTCAAGGAATTCTCCGCTGAGCTTGATAATATTCTTGACAGCTTGAATTCTCTCGACAAAATTGACAAGAATAACAATCAAGACAATGAAAACGGCGGTAATACAAATGAAAAATAGTATGTCAGATAATAATGCTCCCCATTTGCAAGAAAAAACCCTTGAAAGTCAACCTATTTACGACGGCAGAATTATCTCCGTTAAAAAGGACACTGTCCTCCTTGAAAACGGCAGTAAGGCTTTTCGTGAGGTTGTACTGCATCCTGGAGGAGTATGCGTAGTCCCTCTAACCGACAATGGAGATGTCCTTATGGTGCGCCAGTTTCGCTATCCTTATAGCAAAGCGCTTTTGGAGATACCGGCAGGAAAGCTTGAATACGGCGAAGACCCTGCGGTTTGCGCTAGGCGAGAGCTACTAGAGGAGACGGGCTGCACAGCTGACTGTTTCGATTTTATAGGGGAGCTTTACCCCTCACCTGCCTACCTAAACGAGGTCATCTATATCTATCTTGCGACCTCTTTACATCAGCAAGCGCAAAACCTTGACGAGGACGAATTTTTGGAAGTTGAGCGCATACCCTTTATAGAGGCGGTAAAAATGGTTGTAGAGGGTGAAATCAAGGACGCTAAAACTCAAATCGCTCTACTAAAGGTCAATATGAAACTATCAAAAAAATAAACGCAAAAAGGGAACGCATTCAGCGTTCCCTCTGTTTACTTAAACTATATTATAGTTATTGGTTTGCTTCATCCCCTGAAGCTTCGTTGGTATCCTCTTCAATGCCTGCTAAATGCTCATGGTATGCATCGAGGATTCTTACCTCCATTTCATGTCTTGCCTCAGCGGTGATTGGGTGAACAATATCACGGAAAACTCCGCTTTCGTCACGTCGGCTGGGCATTGCCACAAAAAGTCTTTCCTCACCTTGCACAATCTTGATGTCGTGAACAGCAAGCTGTTCATCCACGGTGAGAGATACGACTGCACGCAATCTGCCCTCATGAAGTATTTTCCTGATTCTGATGTCGCTGATTTCCATAGCTTCCTCCTGTTGCGTTCTTTGATAGTATTGTCTGCTTTGTTGTTAAATTTATACTACGGCGATTATTTTTTCTGCGCCTGCAATATACTTAGTATGGTTATTATGAAATATGGTGGTGTTCTAAATGAATGATTATTTAAACGGAAAAAAGCATGTGCATTTTATCGGCATCGGCGGTTCTGGAATGTTCCCCTTAGCGCAGATACTGCATGGTTGGGGATATTTCCTCACAGGCTCTGACAATAACGAAACGGATACCTTAAACACTGTGCGAGAAATGGGAATACCCGTAATGCTTGGGCAGCGTGCTGAAAATATCGAAGGCGCTGACATTATTGTATGCACTGCAGCAATTATGGATGATAACCCGGAGCTTATCGCCGCAAAAGAAAGTGGTGTGCCCCTGCTATACCGCAGTGAAATGCTTGCTTTAATTGCTGATAGGTATAAGAAGTCCCTTTGTATATCCGGCACCCATGGCAAAACCACAGCTACCGGCATGGTGACGCAAATCCTTCTCGAGGGCGGGATTGATCCCTCCGCTGTAATAGGCGGCAAACTGCCTGCCATTGGGGGCAGTGGGCGAGCAGGGAAAAGTGAAATAATAACAGTTGAGGCTTGTGAGTTTAAGGATAGCTTTCTTACTCTAACCCCTGCTGTCGCGGTAATACTCAATATTGATGCCGACCACCTCGACTACTTCGGCACACTTGAAAATATTATCGCCTCCTTCACGAAATTCATATCCAAAACCACAGGAACTATAATCGCAAATGGTGATGATTCAAATACCATGCAGGCAGTAAATGCCGCTGATATGAGTGACAAAAAGCTCATCACATTTGGGTTTAAGGATAGCAATGACTATTATCCCCAAAGTATCCGCCAAATCTCCGACCTTGAGTATAGCTTTGAGCTAATGTACAAGGGGAAAATGCTGACTCCAATCACAATTCATGTGGCAGGGGAGCATAATGTCCTAAACGCCGTTGCCTCCTGTGCCGCCGCCTTGGAATGCGGTGCGGATTGTTCCGCTTTAGTGGCAGGACTTGCAGGCTTTCACGGAACAGGCAGACGCTTTGAAAAGCTTGGGGTAGAGCATGGCATTACCGTCGTGGATGACTATGCACACCATCCAACAGAGCTTGCTGTTACTCTTCGTGCGGCAAAGGCAATGAGCTTTAATAGGGTATGGGCGGTTTTTCAACCCTTTACCTATTCGAGGACTGCAATGCTCCTTGATGACTTTGCCGATGCCCTTAGTATTGCGGATAAGGTTGTTCTAACCGAAATAATGGGCAGCAGAGAGAAAAATACCTACAATATATATTCGGCAGACCTTGCTAACAAAATTAGCGGCTGCGAATGGTTTGAAACCTTTGAACAGGTTGCCGACTATGTTTGTGAAAATGCAAAAGTAGGTGACCTAATTATAACCCTTGGTTGCGGAGATGTCTATAAGGTAGCAAAGATTATTATTAAAAAGTTAAAGAATAAGGCAGGTTGACCCATAAAATGAATACCCTTGAAATACTCGCTCCAGCTGGGAGCATGGAGGCGCTTGTGGCCGCAATCCGTTGCGGCGCAAACGCCGTTTACTTAGGCGGCAAGGACTTTTCCGCCCGCCAAAATGCCGCAAACTTCGATAATGACGAACTTAAAGAGGCAGTAAACCTTGCCCACAAATGTGGCGTGAAAATATATCAAACAATCAATACATTAGCTTTCGATAAACAGCGCAGTGAACTTGAAAAAGCACTTTATTATAGCGGAGAAATTGGGGTTGATGCCCTTATAGTGCAGGACTTGGGGACAAGCTGCCTAATCCGCAAGCTTTTCCCTGATTTTCCCCTCCATGCCTCAACGCAAATGTCAATCCATAGCAAGCACGGTGCGCAGTTTGCTCGAGAAAACGGCTTTTCAAGAGTTGTCCTTGCTCGTGAAATGAGTGATGCACAGCTAAGCGAGGTAACAAGCCTTGGCATTGAAACAGAAGTTTTTGTCCACGGTGCGCTATGTATGTCCGTATCGGGGCAATGCTATATGAGCGCCCTTATAGGCTCTCGCAGTGCTAACCGAGGACTTTGCGCACAAGCTTGCCGCTTGCCCTTTTCAGCGGAGCAGGGCAAGGAACGCTACGATCTATCACTAAAGGATTTGTCCATTATACCTCATATTCAAAGGCTTATGGAAATTGGCGTAACTTCACTTAAAATTGAGGGGAGAATGAAGCGCCCAGAATATGTGGCGGCGGCTGTGACCGCCTGCAAAGCGGCTATTAAGGGCGAGCAACCCGATATGGATACCCTTAAAGCGGTGTTTTCCCGCAGTGGCTTTACCGATGGCTACTTCACCTCGAAAAAGGGCAGTGAAATGTTCGGTGTGCGAAATCGTGATAATGTAGTTTCCGCAAATGATGTGTTACCAAGCCTTGCACAGCTTTATCGCAAGGAGGCAAAGCTTGTGGATGTGTCCGTTGACTTTACTTTAGAGAGTGAAAAACCCTCTTCCCTTACAATGACAGATTCCAATGGTAATAGCGTTTGCGCTTTTGGGGATGTTCCACAGCTTGCTATAAACCACCCCACCGACTTTGAGCAAGCAAAGTCAAAGCTTTCAAAGCTTGGGGACACCATATACGAGCTTACCGACTTTAGCGCAAAAATTGACGATGGCCTAATGCTGCCTGTTTCGTCGCTAAACGAGCTTCGCAGGCAAGCAACAGATAAGCTAGACCAACTGCGCACTCAGCGCAACACCACTGTAAAGCAACCTGTAAATGAGAGTGTTGAACCTTTGGAAAGAGATGTTCCCAAGAGTCCAAAGCTTAGAGTATCGGTAACTAGCGCCTCACAGCTTCAAGGATTGGATACTACCAAGCTTGAGTATGTCATAATCCCTATCGCTGAGGTAGACAAGTTATCCGACTATTCCAATAAGGATAAAACTATTTTATCACTTCCTCGCTACACAAGCAATGAAAAATTGTTGCTAGATAGGATAAACCTTGCAATTTCACAGGGATTTCCTAGGTTTGAATGCACAAACTACGCCCATATTTCCGCTCTTAAAAAGCTTAATGAAACCCACGAAAACATTCAAGTTTTCGGCGGCTTTGGGCTAAACGCCACAAACTCCCTTGCCCTTTCAGCCCTTGCGGAAAACGGTGTTTGCGATGCCACGCTTTCCTTTGAGCTTACGCTTGAGCAAATTGCGGCCATTAAAAGTCCAATCCCTATCGGCGTTATTTGCCACGGGCATTTGCCCGTAATGCTTACCGTAAACTGCCCTTTAAAGCAAGCAATAGGATGTCAAAACTGCAAGCATTCCCTTTATGACCGCACAGGGAGAGTTTTCCCCGTATATTGCACCGATGACTATGCCGAAATACTAAACAGCGATGTGCTCTATATGGCGGACAGGCTACGAGAAATCAAGAATGTGGACTTTTATACTCTACGCTTTCAAGATGAAAGCTCACAGCAAATAAGCGAAATAATCTCCGCTTACAAAAAAGGCATAAAGCCCGAGGGTAAATTCACAAGAGGGCTATATTACCGAGGTGTTTTATAAAAACCAACTTCCTAAGCATTTTAGTGCTTAGGAAGTCTTTAATTCTATGGAGCTTCTGTTTGGGCAGGCGAAAGCATTTCATCAATGGTTGTGAGCTGTTCAATTATTCGTATGCTTGGCCGCTCAAAGGGCTTGTTGTCTATTACATAAACTCTCCCTGCTTTAACCGCTGATAAAGCAGAAAGGCTATCGTTGCTCTTTAGGTCTGCTATTGTCATGGGGCTTGCAAGGAAAATTATATCAGGGTCAGCCTCCACAATTTTAGCAAGCGGGAAATCATAGCCCTGAGCTTCGCCATCATTTGCTATGTTACTTCCAAATAGCGATAAAACATTACTTTCAAGAGTGTCTGCTGTGGCAATCGCCATATTGGGTGCGGCTATATAAACAAAGCTTTCAAAGGGGTATTCCTTTTCCATTATCTGCGAAACCTTCGTGTCAAGCTCGGTATAAACCTTCCTTGCCGCCGCATCTGCTGTTACCTTGCCCTCTACCACTACCGCAATGCTTGTGTAAGCTTGATAAACTGCATTTATAGTAGGCGGTGCTGCAATGGTCAAAACCTTAATCCCTGCCCCCTCAACTTGAGATTTGTCCATCAGCGAAAGCTCACTTTGGCATAGCAGTAAATCAGGCTTTGCGGCGATAATAGCGTCTATTTCCGGCTTTGCACCACTGCCGAAGCTTTGAATTCCCTTTGCCTGTTCAGGGTAGTCGCAGTAGCTGCTTACCCCTACAAGGCGATTTCCATACCCTAGCCCAAAAACGAGCTCGGTTAAATAGGGGGAAAGGCTTATAATAGTCTGAGGGCTTTCCTCGAAGGTAATCCCCCCCACATTTACAGGATATGGCTCGGGCGGAGCAACCGATTCACGCGAAGCGGATTCGACCCTATCAGGCGGCCGCTCGCAGGAGGTAAATGCAGTCGTTATAAGTAAGCCTGCAATTAGCAGGCAAAGTATACTAAAAACTTTACCCTTTATCATTATAATTGAATACTCCTTATTATTTCCTTTTGACTGAAAATGCAATGACTGTATCAATATACTGCCTTGCAATTCTTGGGGAGCGTCCTGTTCTTTGCAGTGCAAAACGCTCCGCTGCGCTTAAAAGGACTTCCTTGTCCATTTTAACCTTGGCATCTGTGGCAAGCATTTCAACAATGCGCAGATACTCGTCCCTTGCAGGGATACTGAAGGTAATATACAATCCAAACCTATCCGAAAGGGAGAGGCTTTCATCAATTTGGTCAGCTCTGTGAACCTCATCGCCTTGCCTTGATTGAAAGCTTTCTTTAACAAGGTGACGGCGGTTAGTGGTGGCATAGATAACTATGTTTTCTGGGCGAGCAATAAGTGATCCTTCCAATGCCGCCTTTAGCACACCAAAGTCCTCATCGTCCTCATTAAAAGTGAGGTCATCAATGAAAACTATGAATTTAAGCGCAATAGGCTCAATTAGCCTTATAAGCTCGGATAGCTTCCCAACTGCGGACTTTGTAATCTGTATAATCCTAAGTCCCTGACTTGAATATTCATTTAAAAGCGCTTTAACCGTTGAGGACTTGCCCGTCCCTCTGTCGCCGTATAAAAGCGCATTGCTTGCAGGGAGTCCTGCTAAAAACGCCTCGGTATTATCTATAATTTTCTGCCTTTGCACCTCATAGCTTTTTAGCTCATGAAGTCTTATCCTATCAGGGCGCTCAATAGGCACAATTTCGCCCCTTGCTGTAAACTCAAAAGCCTTAAAACGTGCATAAATGCCAAAGCCATTTTCCCTTGCGTGTTTAGCAAAGCTTTCCGCCGACCAATCAAGTTCTACAAGACTGCTATTAAGCTCAGGGAGAGCTAAAATCCCTGCCGCATGCTGAGGAAAGCGCTTTGCTAAGGTAGCTTTTACCTCATGTGCAGTTTGGCTTGAAATAAGCTTTAGCACCTCTAAATCATGCTTTGCCGCTAAAACAATGTTTTCATCTGTATTGTTTGTGAAATTATAAGAATTCATTCTCATAAAAATATTATCATCAAAAAGTGCGCAATCATGCAAATATTCGCCCAACCTTTTTCCCTTTTCAAGGAGTATGGATATAAGCTTTGTATAAGCCTTCACAGCCTTTGCTGCGGATTTTGCCTTATCTATCTCACAAAGCAGCTTTAGCGCATCGCAATTTTCTGCTAGCTTAAAAACGCAAAGTGTAGAGGATAAAAATGAAACTTCCAACCATTTCTCTCCTTCCGTTTTCTGTAATAATATATATATGCAAATATTATACCTCTTTTCACCGTATTTTGCAACTAAGCCTTGACGTATTAAAGCTTTAGTCTTATAATAAAATAATATAGATAATTTCCGCAAATAGTTTTGGAGTGTGAGAACAATGGGCAATGCTAACAGCATGACTTGCGCAAGAGCAATGGTACACTGCTTGGAGCTTGAGGGTATTACCACCATATTCGGCTATCCGGGTGCGGCAATATGCCCCTTTTACGATGAGCTTTTATCCTCGAATATAGAGCATATTCTTGTGCGCCATGAGGCAAATGCAGGCCACGCCGCCAACGGCTATGCCAGAATGACTTCACGTCCTGCGGTATGCGTTGCTACTTCAGGGCCTGGCGCTACGAACCTTATCACCGCAATAGCCACCGCTTATATGGATAGTGTCCCTATGGTGGTTATAACAGGGCAAGTTTCAAGTGACCTTATCGGCCGAGATGTTTTCCAAGAAGCGGATATTACAGGGGCGGCAGAGCCGTTTGTAAAGCATAGCTATTTGGTCAAGAACGCACAGGAGCTGCCTAAAGTCTTTAAAGAAGCCTTTTATATCGCAGGCACAGGCAGACCTGGGCCTGTATTGATAGATATACCCATTGATATTCAGCGCACGGAGATTAATTTTTCCTATCCCGAAAGCGTTGATATTCGCAGTTATAAGCCCACGACTCGTGGCAACGATTTGCAGATTAAGCGTGTTGCGCAGGCAATTGACGCCGCTCACCGCCCTGTTATATGTGCAGGGGGAGGCGTTTTCATCAGCAGTGCAAGAGAAAGCCTTGAGCGCATTGCTATACAGTGCGATATTCCCGTCACCTCCACCCTAATGGGTGTGGGTGTGCTGCCCACTAACCATCCGCTGAACTTTGGAATGGTTGGTATGCACGGCGCAAGGTCAGCAAATATCGCAATCAATGATAGCGATTTACTTATTATAGTCGGTGCAAGAGTAGGGGATAGGGCAATTACGACTCCTAACGTCCTTGAAAAGCGCACAAAGGTAGTTCATATCGACATTGACCCTGCTGAAATCGGCAAAAACCTTGATACTGCAATCCCTGTTGTTGGCGATGCTCAAATTATTCTAACTCAACT
>CAZLMF010000010.1:7340-33375 GCA_964560565.1 uncultured Oscillospiraceae bacterium | reverse complement strand
CGTGGATATGCCCGTAGTAACAACGATTTACCTTGTGTCTATGCAAAACCTCAAGTATTTCAAGGTTTTCATCACTACCGTATATGGGTGGATAATGTAAAAATGCTATTGGCTCAAGTCTCAACTTAAGCCCTGCTTTAAGTGAAGTGTCAAGGCGCCCTGCCTCACGCAGTAGAACCTTTTGGTCAGCAGGCTCATTGTTGTCACTTATCCAACCCCTAGTGCCGCATATGGCGTATTTGTCGCAAGCAAATGCGTTGTTGTGCAAAATAGAGATGGATGTAAATAAATTATCGGCTAAAAACTTATCCATTTTGGTCTTTGTGTCCCACCAGTAGTCATGGTTTCCTTTAAGTATAATTTTTTTACCCGGCAACTTGTTAATAAAATCAAAATCAGCCTTTGCTTCTTCCATTTTCATTGCCCATGATATATCGCCCACAACAACCACTGTGTCCTCAGGCGAAACAGTTTTGTGCCAATTTTCTTCTAAGCGCTCAACATAGCCCTCCCAGCCGAAAAATATATCCATTGGTTTGTTTGTCCCAAATGAAAGGTGTAAATCGCCGATTGCGTAAAGACTCATTTATTCCTCCAACCAAGAAATGCGTATATTCGCTGTGAAATGGAAACAATAATTATGGCGTAAGCCAAATATATAAAAGGAGTGGTATTTATGAACGAGAGAACCGTTCCTGTACCTGAAAAGGACTGCCACGTCATTAAATGCGATGTTATAAACTGTGTATATAATAATACCGAGAAATATTGCACTGCAAAGAAAATCGAAGTAGGCCCTCAATATGCAGTAAACGCTAACGAAACGCTTTGCAATACCTTTGCACAGAAATAGTTTATTTCGTTAAAGTACAGCGGTCAAATGGCTGCTGTATTTTTTTCATAAATCTAGATGTTATCAATAGCTTTTTCTATATGCGCTTTCATTTCTGTCTTGTCTATCGTTGTGGAAAAGCGCACTTCCCTGCCCTTTAAGCCCTTTAGCTGTATTGGTGCTTGGGTTAAGGATGCACTCTCGAGCCTTTCTAGTAGCTCGAATTCATCGGCTGAGTTGTCGCTTTTGCCTTTTAGCGCTTCTAGTACACTTGGAGCGAACTTATACGGGCTTGCAGTAGATACGACAACTGTCTTTGTTTTATCCCCAGTTGCTTGCTTGTAGTCCTCATATACCTTTACAGCAACAGCAGTGTGTGTGTCACAAAGGTAGCCGTACTTATCAAAAATGTTCTTTATTGTGGATTTAGTGTCATTGTCGCTGCAATATCCTGCGACAAAGTGCTCCTTTAGTCCATCCTTGACAGATTGGCTTACTTCATATTTCCCGCTGTTTGACAGAGATTCGAACCAGCTGCGAATTTGAGCGTCATCGTTACCGCAAAGGTCATATAGAAGCCTTTCAAGGTTGCTTGAGATAAGTATGTCCATTGAGGGGGAAATGGTTGTATGAAAGCTGCGATTGCGGTCATATATGCCAGTTGTGATAAAATCGGTGAGTATATTGTTGGCATTTGATGCGCAAATAAGCTTTGCAATTGGAAGCCCCATTTTCTTTGCGTAATATGCGGCTAGAATATTGCCAAAATTGCCTGTGGGAACGGCAAAGTTGATTTGCTCTCCCATGGTGATTTCCCCTTGAACAATAAGCTCAGCATAGGTGGAAATATAGTATATAATCTGCGGCGCAAGCCTTCCCCAGTTGATTGAGTTTGCGCTGGAGAGCATTATATTTTTATCAGCAAGCCGCTTTGCAAGCTCAGAATCGGCAAAGATTGCTTTTACTCCGCTTTGTGCATCATCAAAGTTGCCTTTAATTGCGCAAACTCCTACATTTTTGCCCTCTTGTGTGGTCATTTGACGCTTTTGAATATCCGATACACCGTCCTCGGGATAAAATACAAGAATACTTGTACCGTCAACATCCTTAAAGCCTTCAAGTGCTGCCTTTCCAGTGTCACCAGAGGTAGCAACAAGTATGCAAATTCTTTTATTATCACCGCATTTTTCAGCGGAAGCAGTCATAAGGTAAGGTAGAATTTGAAGTGCCATATCCTTAAATGCGCAAGTAGGGCCATGCCAAAGCTCAAGCATATAGGTATCATCACTTATCCTTGCAATCTGTGCGATGCTGTCAGAATCAAAAGAGTCATCATTGTACGCACTATCAACACAGTGGGTTACTTCCTCCCTTGAAAAGTCTGTAAGAAAAAGTGAGAAAACATATTTTGCTCTATCTGCATAGCTAAGGTTTACTAAGCTTTCTATATCTGATTTTGTCAACATTGGCAAGCTTTCAGGGACAAACAATCCCCCCTCAGGTGAAATACCAGTGGTAATTGCCTGCGCACTTTGCAGATTTAATGTGCTATTTCTTGTGCTTTTATAATACATATTGTCCTCCACAAACTAAAATGGTGTGTAAATTCCCGTTGTATCAAATGCATTCTCTAGATGCTCTGCACTATAAAGGTTTCTGCCATTACAGTGTGAGATGGTAATTGAAACTATATCAAAACGTGGCTGTTTATCAGTCTTATGCTTTATAAGATAGTCAACCGCAGTTTTTATAAGCTTTCGCTGCTTTTTCTTTGTAACGGCTTCAATCGGTTTCACCATTGCATTTGATTGCCTAGTCTTGACTTCCACAAAAATGATTAGATCCTGCTTTTGCGCTATTATATCAATCTCACCAAAGCGAGAAAAGTAATTGCGCATGATGACCTCATAGCCGGATTTAACAAGATGGCGACAGGTAAGCTCCTCGCCTATTTGACCAAGCTTGCTCTTAGCTGTCTGCTCCATTTGCGCCATCTCCTATTTTACGTAAAAAGCTCAATCTATGTTCCGGGCATGCCCCATATTTGCGTATTAACTCAATATGAAGCTTTGTTCCGTAGCCCTTATGCTTTTCAAAGCAGTAATTGGGGTAACGCTCGCTTAGTTCTTTCATATAGCGGTCACGGGCGACCTTTGCAAGTATTGATGCGGCAGCTATGCACGCTGATATGCTGTCACCTTTTATTACGCACTCTGATTTTATGCTAAGCTCGGGGCGTTGATTGCCATCTATAAGAGCAAGGTCGGGTTTTAGGTTAAGTCCCTCCACTGCACGCTTCATAGCTAAAAAGGTTGCGCCAAGTATATTGTACTTTTCAATTTCTTCAACGGTTGCAGCAGCAATGCAATAAGAAACCGCCGACTCTATAATTTCATTGTAAAGTCGCTCACGCTTAATAGCTGTGAGCTTTTTGCTGTCATTTATGCCCTCTATCACGCAATCAGCAGGTAAAATCACAGCTGCTGAATACACATCCCCAGCAAGTGGCCCACGCCCTGCCTCATCAACTCCGCAGATTATCGGATAATTTTCTCGCCACTGCTTGTCAAACTCATATAAGCTCATACTACGCCTGCTTTTTTGGTAGCTCCAGCGTTATCCGCCCAAGCTTACCGCTTCGAAATTCGTCAAGAATGGTGATTGCCGCACGCTCAGTATCTACTTCACCGCCACGCACAAGCATACCACGCTTTTTCCCGAGCTCGTTTAGAAGGTCAAGACCCTGTGCATCAATGGGCATGTCCATCTTATATCTTTCCTTGAGCGCAAGGTGGTACTGCTCGTTTAGGAACAACAGCAGTCGCATCGCAAGGGCTTCAATATCAAGTATATCGTCTTTTATTGCTCCAGTAAAGGCAAGCCTTTCGCCGACAATCTTATCCTCAAATTTTGGCCATAAAACGCCGGGCATATCAAGTAGTTCAACCTGACGGTCAACTGTAACCCATTGCTTTCCTCTGGTAACACCGGGTCTATCCTCCACCTTGGTGCGTTGTGAGCCTGCTAAGCGATTGATGAGTGAGGACTTGCCCACATTAGGAATACCCACTATCATCATGCGAAGTGGCTGCCCTGACATACCTCTGGCTGCACGTCTTTCTAAAACCTCGGTAAGTTGTGATTTGACAAGTGGCATAAGTGAGTTTAGTCCTTTACCACTGCGGCAATCTGCTGTCATGCAGGTTATGCCCTTTGACTTGAAATGCTCAAGCCATCGATTATTAGCGTCGGCATCAGCTGCATCGCTCTTATTTAGCAGTAGTACACGTGGTTTACCCGCAATAAGCTCATCGAGGATAGGATTGCGGCTACTTTGAGGTATGCGCGCATCAACAAGCTCGATTACAATATCAACAAGGGGAAGGCTTTCAGTAATAAGCCTTCTTGTTTTCGCCATATGACCGGGAAACCAATTTATAGACAGGGGTTCGCTCATTTTATAACACCAAAATCCGAGAATGGATACACTCGAAGGATTACCTTTCCAATAACATTTTTTTCATCTATAAAACCGACTCTATTATCACGGCTGTCAGTTGAACCATTGCGGTTGTCACCCATTACAAAAATCTTCCCTTCGGGCACCTCCACGGGATAAACATGATCTCCAAAATTAAAATGATTTATCGGTTCACTGATATAAGGCTCGTCAATAGCTTCATCATTGACGTAAACCATACCAAACTGATCGATTTTTATCTCATCGCCCTCAAGCCCAATAACACGCTTAACGAGAGGCTTATCAAGTCCTGTTGAATTTATTACAATTACATCTTGATGTTTAGGCTTATAGAATAAATGCGTGACTATAAGTTTATCGTCTTCGTGTAGAGTTGGCACCATAGAAGAACCGTCGACTATTGCAGTCTGAAGTATGAAGATAAAAACAAGCACCACACCTATAACAGCTATGGCAATTGATTCTATCCAATCAAACAAATCCTCTTTTAGAGAAGTTTTTTTCTCTTGTGGAGTTGTTGCTTGTTCTAATTCGCTCATATAAATACCTCCGACTAATATAGTCACTTAAATTTTGCATTTTTATAAAGGATAGCAAAAAAGGGACATAAGTCCCTTTAAGCTTTTAACGAATTGATTCCTTAACTTTAGCAGCCTTGCCAATCCTATCGCGTAGATAGTATAGCTTAGCTCTGCGAACCTTACCCTTGCGGACAAGCTCGACCTTTTCAACAGATGGGGAGTGAATTGGGAAAACCTTCTCTACTCCAACTCCGTGCGCCAAACGCCTAACGGTAAATGTTTCGCTTACACCGCCATGCTTCTTAGCAATAACTGTGCCCTCAAAGATCTGAACACGTGACTTTTCGCCCTCTTTAATTCTTACGTGAACTTTGACGGTGTCGCCAATGTTGACAGTAGGAATGTCAGTCTTTAGGCTCTCTTGTGCAATAATTTGTAGTGCGTCCAAAATAATTCCTCCAATTTTTTATAGACATTCATGCCTAATGTCGAGCATATAGTCGACTATTATAAATGGCAGAGGACTATCCTAATTAATGCTTTAGCATTAATGCACGTCGTATACACGACGGAATACTAAATGCCATAATAGTTTAACATGAAGTAACCGTATTTGCAAGCGGTTCAACGAAATTCTTTACCATTTGCACAAAAAAGATTAGTGCGAAGTATTTGCATGCTGTCTATTGTGACATTCTTGTCTGCATATGAAGCCTCAAATGCCTCAAATATCAACGACGGATTAATACTTTCGTGCACTCCCGAGGGAAGATTTATGTCAATAAAAAGCTTGTTTTCGTCAAAGTTTAGCTTATCTATTATAATTGCTGGCTTTATATCTATGACGTATTCGCCATGCTTCTTTCTCTGCTTTTTTACCTCTAGCTTATCAGCTGAAATAAACTTCGCAAGTTCCTTTGTATCATTACATTTTACTGTGATTTCATACTGTGCGGATTCGATTTCTGTATTCTTATGCTTTGGCGGCGCACAGGAGATAATGTTAAGCCCACCCTGAAGCTGTGAGCTAAGCCTTGATATAATTTCCTCCGGCTCAATATCCTCAAGCAGTCTTATATCCATA
The DNA here is from genome assembly GCA_964560565.1 of uncultured Oscillospiraceae bacterium. Classification (GTDB taxonomy): domain Bacteria; phylum Bacillota; class Clostridia; order Oscillospirales; family Ruminococcaceae; genus CAZLMF01. The sequence goes on along the minus strand of CAZLMF010000010.1, from coordinate 27,457 downwards.
AATTCGCATAGGCTTTCTGTCCCTAATGACAGGGGCGAAAGAAAGTTGACATACATGTGAGGGTTAAAGCCCTCAGTATACCAAACAGGGAGTGCTGCTCGCTTTATAGCACGCTGCATACATCTGCTTAAATCAAGGTGGGAAATATATTTTGCAGTGCTTAGCTTAGAAAACTTAATTCTAACGCTTTTCAACGCAAATTCCTCCTTGCATCTTTGCTACACCGCAATTTGTGCAGTGTTCCCTGCAATTCAGAGTAGTTTTACCCTCATAGGCAGCTATATTTTCGCTGATTAGAAATTCTCGTGAAACCATATAATCAAGGTGACTCCAAGGCATTATCTCGTTATATTCCCTCTTGCGGTTAGCGTAGAAAGCAGGGTCCAACTCGCATTCCTTAAATACCTTTTCCCACTTGTTTGTGTCAAGGCATTCACTCCAGCTGTCAAATACACAACCCGATTTCCAAGCTGCATATATAGCTTTATTGAGTCTTCTGTCGCCCCTTGCAAGAGTTGCCTCAAGACGACTGGTTTTAACGTCATTCCAACTTAAACTGATTTTCCTTGAACGAATGAGGTTAGTTAAAAGCTTTTGCTTCTCAGCAATTCTTTCTTCGCTATCCTGTGGTTCAAATTCAAAGGGGGTAAAAGGCTTAGGAACAAAGGTTGATAGACTTATAGATAGCTGTATTCCCTTATTGTTCCCTCTCCTAGGCAGTGAATAAAATAGGTCGATAATTTTACGGGAAAGCACTTCAACTTCAGCTAAGTCCTCGTCAGTTTCTGTGGGCAGTCCCAGCATAAAATAAAGCTTAACAGAGGAATATCCGCCCTCGAAAGCTATTTTGCATGAGCTTAGTATTTCCTCTTCAGTTATGTTTTTATTTATCACGTCACGTAGGCGTTGTGAGCCTGCTTCGGGTGCAAATGTGAGTCCGCTTTTACGAACGGATTTAACCTTGTCAAGTAGCTCCTTAGAGAAGCTGTCTATACGCATTGAAGGCATAGAAAGGTTTATCCTTTCCTCCTCGGTGTAGTCGACAAGCTCGCTTAAAAGCTGTTCAATTTCGCCATAATCGCTTGTGCTAAGAGATGAAAGAGAAACCTCTTCATAGCCTGTGTTTTCGCATAATGACCTCACCTGCCCTACAAGATTGCCACGGGAACGCTCACGATATGGGCGGTATAGATAACCTGCTTGGCAAAAACGGCAGCCACGGATACAACCACGCAATACCTCAACGGTAGCACGGTCAAATACAGTCTGTGCATATGGCACTATGAACTTTTCGGGGTAAAAGGCTTTATCTAAATCCTTTACTATGCGCTTTTTAACAGATTTAGGCGCATTGCCTTGGGGTGTAATAGCTTTAACTGTATCATCAGCATTATAGCTTATATCGTAAAGTGACGGCGCATATATTCCCTCTATCTCAACTGAGCGTCTTATAAGCTCTTTTCTTGACCAACCTTCACGCTTAGACTGCTCGTAAAGCGCAAGCCACTCAAGGGTGACTTCCTCGCCATCGCCAAGCACAATTAGGTCGATAAAGTCGGTGATAGGTTCGGGATTGCACGCACAAGGGCCTCCTGCCATTACAATGGGGTGGCTATCATCTCGCTCACTTGCATATACAGGTATTCCTGCAAGGTCAAGCATATTAAGTATGTTAGTGTAGCTAAGCTCATATTGAAGCGTGAATCCAATGACATCAAAATCAACTATAGGGTCGAAGCTTTCCAATCCATAGAGAGGGATTGAATGCTTACGCATTAGTTCCTCCATATCAATCCATGGCGCAAATACACGCTCACACCAATAATTTTCCTTTGAGTTTATGAGCGAGTATAGTATTTTTAGTCCAAGGTGCGACATGCCAATATCATAGGTGTCAGGGAAACAAAACGCATAACGCACATCTACCTTTGACTTGTCCTTTATTACGGCATTTACCTCCCCGCCTGTGTAGCGTGAAGGCTTATTAACCTTGAGAAGTATTTTATCCAGCTTTTCTTGAAGCATTTAGACCTCCAAAATATATTATATATCTATAATACAACCTTTTCAGAGTTTTTTCAATGCCTACGCACCAAAGCTGAGCTAATAATAAAATAAAAAAGCGTGATAATTATAGTAAAGTTGACAGCTCCATCACCAAAGGAAAAGATTGCAGCGATTGCAAGAACTGTGGATACTATGAACGATATTATCTGTACTATTTTCAATGTGTGGGCAGGCCCTGCGAGATTGTTTAGTAAAAATGAAAGTAAGCGTTCGCCGTCAAATCCCATTATGGGCAGTAGATTAAATGCACCAATCACAAGATGTGTGACAGCAAAAACTTGTAGCCTTAAATCAACAGGAAAAGCGATAATAAATATTGCAAAGCATATAAAATTTGTAGCTGAGCCACTTAGAATTACTGCGATTTCAGCAGGGGTTGAAAGCTTATACTGTTCGTAGCTTTGGATTTTCATTCCAGCACCGTATAGCGTGATTATATCAGGGCGGCAACCAACTGCCACCATCATTAGCAAATGTCCAAGCTCGTGTATTATGCAAGCATACAGTCCAAGTATGCCATATCCACTTTTATCAATGAGCAGAAACAACAATATAGCTGCAAAAAAGGTAAAGTCAACTCTTAGCTTACTTTTAAATATGCATAATTCAATCATGTTAGTCTAAATCCAGCAATGACGTAGGGTTTACGGGGACTCCGTCCGCTTGTAACTCAAAATGTAAATGAGGCCCTGTTGATTGCCCTGTGCTGCCTATTGTTGCTATTGCCTGCCCTGCAAAAACTTTATCGCTCTTTACAACTATTAAAGCATCACAGTGCATATAGTAGGAAACAAGTCCGCCTTCATGCTTAATATTTATGTAGTTCCCTGCCTTTTCATCGAAATCAGCTGTAATAACCTCGCCATTAAAAGCCGCAACTATCGGTGTCCCAGCATTAGCGGCAATATCAATTCCCTTGTGGAATTCTGGCTCGCCTGTTATAGGGCTTTCACGGTTGCCGAAACCTGATGTAATTGTTCCCGAGACAGGCATCACAAACTCTATTTCGTCAAGCTTGCTTGTTAAGTCAGTGCTTATCTGTGCATTAGCAAGCAATGAGATATTGTCCCCACCGCCCATGCCCTCGGAGTTGTTTAGTGGTCTTGTGTCTGTTAGAGTCTTGTATATATCCTGCACAAAATCTGTTATTCCGCGCACTTCCTCGCCATTTGAGTAGATTTGCTGTTTGTATAGCTCTTTTACCTGTGAAGCCCAATCAGCATTGATGATATTTAACAGTAGAAAGCAGCTTACAAGTGAGATGCACACAATCGCTTGAAAGGTTAAAACATCAAGTGCGGTTGATTTTTTTCTTGTGCGAGCCTCCTTTTCATATTTATCGATTATATCGGAAGTAATTTCATCCTCAAAAGCATGCTCTCCATATTGCTCATAATCATCTATGCTCCCGTCTATGGAGTTCATATCATTTTGCTTGTCAAAGTCGTCCATTATGCAACCATCCTTTCCGCTTTAATGCAAATATATTCGAAAAGGATGAATAAAAGAACAAAACCAACCGCATATACGGTTGGTTTTGCTATGTATTATACGTCTGATCTCTTAATACCAAAGAGAAACCTTAATATTCCCGCTAGAAACCTTGGACTTTTGACAACTACGACTTTCATGCTCTTCAGTCCTTTCACGCTGTGTTTAGCTTCGTCTGGGTATTAACATTGGTTACACATATAAGCTCCGAAGAAGATGATTACAAGTGCCGCAATCAACAACAATATTTTTATCGGCATAATCAGTAGCAGCAATATAGCCGCACCTATCCCTAAGGCTGCAAGGCAAAGTAAATTCGATCCTCCACCTCTATTTGAGCTTCTCCTGCGCACAATAATCACCACCATAAAGCTAATACTTCATAGTATGACATAGTCGCAAATTTGGTTCATTCCCGAGTGAGCATTATAAGTAGATAACCGCTTTTGACCGAGATAACAGCATGCTCACCTGCAAACTCATTGCTTACACCAAGGGGAAAGTCCGTAGTAAGGGTTGCATCAGCAAGGGGATATTTAACGCCCTGTATACTTACGCATTCGCACTTATCTGAATACGCAAACAGCGATACAAAGTCCCAGTTTCCTCGGCTTATTTGAATTTCACTGGCATTTGTGTGAAGCATTACCTTGCAGTTTGAAGCTTTGAGGCAAGCTTTTGCACCGTGTAGGGACGCGTATAAAAGCGTTGAAATGTTTGCATAGGTATGGTCAAGTCTATCCCCTATGCCGCCAAAAATGACTATTTCCGTCGCTCCACGCTCAATGGCAACCTTTACCGCAAGCATTGTGTCGGTATCGTCCTTTTCAGCAGGGTGGCGAATAATCTCAGCTTCAATTTTCGGGGCTTGTCCTAAGCTGTCAAAATCGCCAACTATCAGCTGCGGAGTTAATCCTAGATGCTTAACATGCTCATAGCCTGCATCTGCGCAAATAATAAGCGCATTCGAATATTCATCGGAAGTAATAAAGCTATAATCATCTATTTTAGCCGCAGAAAAAATTACACATTTCATTTGTGTTCCCATTCCTTAATTGAAGCCGATTCTTTATACATAAGCAAATAGCTTTCATGTCTGCTTGAGGCAATTTCTCCTTGCTTTACCGCATCGAGCACCGCACAACCAATCTCCTTTGTGTGAGAGCAATCAGCAAATCTGCACTTTCCTATATACTCCTTAAACTCCTTGAAGCAATACTGAAGCTGGTCCTTGTGAATAAGCTCGTAGCGCTCAGTGTCAAGGGCGGAAAAGCCTGGGGTATCAGCGCAGTATCCGCCGTTTACCTTATAAAGCTCAACATGGCGTGTGGTATGCTTTCCTCTGCCAAGTTTTTGGCTGATTTCGTTGGTTTGAAGTCCTAGCATGGGTAAAATGTTATTGAGTAGGCTTGATTTTCCTACGCCTGAATTGCCCGAAAAGGCGCTAATTCTGCCCTTAACTCCAATTAGCTCTGTAACCTCATTTGCCCCCTTACCAGCAACATTATCCACTTCAATGACCTTGTAGCCTGCATTTGTATATATTGCGGACAAACTTTCGCAATCGCTAAGATCAGCTTTTGTAAAAATAACAACAGGCTCAATATCCTTGTACTCCGAAATTGCAATCATTTTATCAATAACTGCAAGGTTCGGTTGTGGTTCAATTACAGAGCACACAATAAAAATAAGATCAAGATTTGCAATTGGAGGACGTGTAAGGCTGTTGCGGCGCTCCTCTATTTTTGTGATAATGCCCTCATTGTTTACTGTGTCAAGCTCAATGCTTACCCTATCCCCAACTAAAGGGGATATTTGGTGTTTTCTAAAAATACCGCGAGCTTTGCATGGGTATACCCCATCGGGGGCTTCCACATAATAGAAGCCCCCGATTGATTTAACTATTAATCCTGTCTGTGTTTGCATACTATCCGCCTTATTCAAAAAAGCTTATTGACGTGGTTGTAGTTTCGGTTGTTTCAGTTGTTTCAAAGGGATTGCTTGGTGTTGTTTCAGTATATTGAGGGAATGTAAAATCAGTATCAAAGGTAAATGAAGTCGATGATTCAGTAGTCACTGACATTAGTATGCTCGGGTCTAGATAGGATTCAGAGTAGGTTGCCTTCCCATCAGGGCCTAGGTCACTAAAGTCAACTTCATACTTTGCATAAAGCCGCTCTGTTGCACCGGGTGTATCTTGGGAAATAGCATTGACTACTACTGATGCTTTGCCTGTTCCCTCAACATTGAGTGTATAAGAGCTGCCCGTTAATCCAACGTTGATAATCGGTGAAACTTCAACTTGAACTGCGTTCACATAAGATACGAATACATATTTACCCTCGCTGTCAGTAGGGATAGACATTTTAATTGATGCAGAATTAGTTGCTTCCTTACCTGTGCTGACAGTAATTGTAATCTCATCATTTAGGTTTAGTTTGCTACCCTTAGGAACGCTTTGGTCAATTACCTCTCCTGCAGGCTTGTCGCTGTCTGCCTTTTCAACATTTATATAGAGTCCCATGTCAGTGAGAAGGTCATATGCCGCCTTTTCCTTCATGCCAATAACCTCAGGAATAATTAAGCTTGTATCCGGTGGGCCCATACTTACGATTATATATACAATTGTGCCCGGTTGAACGGTTTCATTTGCCGCAGGCTGGGTTTCAATTACATAGCCCTTTGCAACCTCTGAGCTAAATGTACTTGTGGGTTTGGCTTGAAGCCCTTGCCCCTCTATCATTAGCACCGCTGCTTCTTTTGTAAGCCCGGAAACATCTGTGATGGGAACCATATCAATGCCGAGGCTAACTCTAATTTTCACCTCAGTTACATGCTCAATAACAGGTCTTCCCTCGTCAATAGACTGCTCAAAGATAATATCCTTCTCGAACTCGGAATATGCGCTTGTTTCAAGAACAATATTAAGATTTGGATACATTGCTAGCGCGTCAAGATACTTCATTCCCACAAGCTTAGGCATTTCAACTTCCTGCTTTGTGTTTGAATCTCCAATTGCGCCCTTTATGACCAAGAACATAACAATAGCTGCAACGATAACAAACACAGATGCAACTGCAGCAAGAATTGGGACTAGAGGCGAACGACGCTCTTCTTCATCGTCATCATCCTCGTACTCATCGTCCTCATCATAATCTTCATACTCTTCATCGTTTGCATCTTCGTTATTATATTTTTTTTGCTTTGTGGAGCTATCAACAACATCGAAATATCTAGTGCTTTCTTCGGGGTTTGTCATATATTTATACTCGAATACTATGCTTGGATTTTGCTTAAAATCGTCAATATCCTTAAGCATTAGAGTAGCTGATTGGTAACGAGATGTAGGATCCTTTTGCATAGCGTGCATAATTATATCTTCAAGCCCCTCGGGTATATCGGGGTTAATGGAGGTAGGGCGCTTGCAACCGGACTGCATATGCATAAGCGCTACCGAAACAGGATTATCACCTATAAAGGGCTTTTCTCCTGTCAGCATCTCATAAAGCATAATTCCAACAGAGTAGATGTCACTTCTTTCGTCAGTGCTTTCGCCCCTTGCTTGCTCGGGGCTGATATAATGGACAGAACCTATAGTCTTATCTGACAGAGTTTTCCCTTGCTCACGGGCAAATCTTGCAATACCAAAGTCCATTACCTTGATAGTGCCATCGGGAAGCAACATGATGTTCTGAGGCTTAATATCTCTATGGACAATTCCCCTGTCGTGTGCATGCTGAAGCGCACGTAAAATCTGCGTGATAAAATGAATGGAATCCTTCCATTTCATAACGCTGCACTTCTCCATGTACTCGGTAAGTGTTAGCCCGTCAATAAACTCCATTACCAGGTATTGAAGCTTGTCAGAAAGTCCAACGTCGTAAATTTTTACTATGTTTGGGTGTGAAAGCAGAGCTATTGCCTTGGATTCATTGCGAAATCTACGCTGGAAATCCTCACTTGCAGCAAGCTCATTTTTAAGTACCTTGACAGCTACAATTTTGTCCTCTACTACATCAACCGCCTTATATATGTCAGCCATTCCGCCCATACCTATAAGCTCGGTTACTTCATATCGGCCGTCAAGCTTTTTGCCAATAATATTATCCATCTGGTTCACTCCTTTAAGCTAAATTCATTGGTTTATTAAGACTATGGAGATATTGTCTCCGCCTCCGCGTTGCTTTGCAATACTTATCATTTCATCGACCGCATCTGATGCATTCATTTGATTAACAGCTTTTAAAATATCAGAATTATCGCAAAATCCAAACAAACCATCAGAGCATAAAAGCAAGCTTTCACCATCGGCAATATCCCATTCGTAGTAATCTGGGGTAACCTCCGGTTCTGCGCCAACTGCCCTAGTGATTAGGTTTCGCTTAGGGTGATCTTTAACCTCATCTTCAGTGATTTTGCCTTGTTCAACTAGCATTTGCACCATTGTATGGTCCTTTGTAATTTGAACAATTTTATCGTGACTTATTGAATAAACCCTTGAATCACCAACGTTAATGATATATGCACGCTTTTCCTTCACTATTACCGCCACACAGGTTGTACCCATGCCCCTCATTTGCTCATTGCTTTGTGAGGTTTCGTACACCATAGCGTTAGTGGCAGATATTGAGGAAATCATTAGGTTTCTAACGGAGTTGACATCCATATCATTACGATAGCCTGTGTTAATCTTGTCTGAGAATATCCTAACAGTTAGCTCACTTGCAACACTGCCCGAGTTTTCTCCTCCCATACCATCGCATACAATTGCAAGAAGAACTTCCTCCGACACCCATCCATGATATATCCTGTCTTGATTCTCGCCACGTTTAAGTCCAATATCAGTTTTTGCAACAACTTTCATGTACTACATTCCACCTTTTTGCCGGATTTGGTAGCTTCTCTTCTTAATTGACCGCATGCCGCATTTATATCTGTACCTAATGTACGACGAACTGTTGCTGTAAGCCCCATAGATTTAAGAAGCTGTGCGAATTCATACGCTTTTTTACTAGCCTTAAAATCACGCTCTTTAACCTCATTAATAGGGATAATATTGACGTGACAAGCCATCCCCTTTAGCAGTGATGCAAGTTTTTTAGCATCGTTTTCAGAATCATTCACGCCCTCAATTACAGCATACTCAAAATAAATTCGCCTGCCGGTTTTCTCGAAATAATGCCTGCATGCGCAAAGTAGCTCGTTAATATTATAGTGCTTATTTATAGGCATAAGCTCATTCCTGCGTTTATCGTCTACTGCGTGTAGCGAAATTGAAAGGGATAAGCCATAGCGGTATTTAGCTAAGTCATAAATTTTATCCACAACACCGCAAGTGGAAACCGAAACATGTCTAAGGCTCATATTATGTCCATCCTTGTGCGTGAGGATATCAAGGAATGTCAATAGATTGTCGTAATTGTCAAAGGGCTCACCAATACCCATTAGCACCATGCTACCCACTTCACTGCCGCTGTTTTTTTCAGCCTCGTAAAGTTGAAGCAACATCTCAGATGGAGTAAGGTTTCGCTCATAGCCCGCAATAGTTGAGGCGCAAAAGGCACATCCCATCTTGCATCCCACCTGTGTAGATATACATAAGCTATTTCCGTGCTTATAACTCATCATTACGGATTCAATGCAATTCCCATCTGAAAGCTCATAAAGATATTTTACCGTATTATCTATCTTGGATACAAGCTTTTTATCAATATTTAGTGATTCTATGTAAAACATAGCTTCTAAATCAGCTCTTAATTGTGCAGATATATCAGTTATTTGCGAAAAATCACTCACTTTGCGCTTGTGAAGTGCAGAAAAAATTTGCTTAGCACGATACTTTTTTTCGCCCAGATCAAGAAGTTGCTGTTCCAACTCCTCATAACGCAACGAAAGTATATCAATTTTGTTCATTTAATTCATCCTAATTAGCCTAATTTACCTTTTGTAGCTTTGCTGCAAAAAAGCCATCACCTGAAGCCCTTTTAGGCAAAAATGTCTGTCTTTCAGCCTCTGAAAAATGAGGGTTATCTTTAAGAAATTTATCCACTACATCGTCATTTTCCGCACGGCTAAGTGTGCAGGTTGAGTATATTAGAGTTCCGCCCACCTTTAGATAGTTTGCACTGTTTTTTAGTATTGTAAGCTGAATTTCAGGCAATGTATCATGCATTGCTTGGGGCTTGTACTTAATTTCAGGCTTCCTGCGGATAATACCAAGCCCTGAGCATGGCACATCGCATAAAATCTTGTCCGCCATCGGCATTTCGGGATTATACTCCTTTGCATTTGAAACCATAGTCTTTATTATATCAAGCCCAAGCCTTTTTGCACCGCTACTTACTAAATCAACCCTTTTGCTGTGTAAATCGCAGGCGATTATCTCGCCCTTATTGTCCATTAGCTGTGCAAGAGTAAAGGTTTTCCCTCCCGGAGCTGAGCATAAATCGAGAATTGTTTCCCCCGGTTGTGGGGCAAGCATGGTGCAACATAGCTGAGAAGAAATGTCCTGTACATGGAATAATCCGTCCATATATTCGCTTAGGTTCTCTATATCTCCTGCTTTATCAATAATTAAGCAATCTGCAAGCTCTTTGCTTTTTTCTACCATTATACCTTGAGGCGCAAGCTTTTTAACAAGCTCATCAGCGGTAGTTTTCACGGTGTTTACTCTAATTGCAAGGGGTGGGCGCTCCATGGTTGTGCTTAGTATTTCCTCGATATGACCATATTCCTTGTGCAGCTTTTGCACAAGCCATAATGGGCACGAATACTCGATTGAAAGAGCTTGAAGTCTATCCATTCCGCTTAAATCGAGCTTTTTCCCACTTCGGATAAAGTTGCGTAAAACTGCATTTACAAAGCCCTTTGCGCTCTTTACATTGGCTTTTTCAGTAAGGTTTACAGCTTCGTTGACCGCTGCGCTCTCCGGCACATAATCCATATACATCAACTGATAAATTGCAATACGCAAGATTTGATGCACCTGTGGTGAAAGTTTTGCTAAAGGGATTGATGACAAGCTTGCTATAATATGGTCTAGTGAAAGTTTTCTCTCAAGCACGCCGTAGAAAAGTGCTGCTGTAAAGGCTTTCTCCTTGCCGTCTTGAATGTCCTTAATCGCATGGTTTAGAAGGATATTCGAATAAGACTCGTCCCTTTCCAATCTTATGAGCAAATCCATTGCTATATGCCTTGCAGGTTTAGTCTTGTTCATATTCATCTCCGTCTTCTTGTTAGTGATAAAAGCCTTAGTAGGTTACCAATAGCAACTGCAAGAGCTGCAACATAGGTGAGCGCTGCCGCAGTAAGCGTTTTTCTTGCTCCTGTAAGCTCGTCACCATATAGTATATCACGCTCGTCAAGTGTTTTCATAGCTCTTGTGCTTGCATTAAATTCAACAGGCAATGTAACAAGTTGAAATATAACAACAGCAACAAATAGCAATATACCTGCATAAATTAGGAATCCCTTTGATAGTATTATGCCCAATATTGCAAGAGGAAATGCAAGATTAGAGCCAAGCCTTGTGACGGGGATAATTGCCATGCGTAGTTTTATCGGCAAATAGCCTACACTATACTGAATAGCATGTCCGACCTCGTGAGCTGCAACGCCAATAGCCGCAACCGAAGTGCTGTCATACACTGACGTTGATAGACGTACAACCTTTGCCCTAGGGTCATAATGGTCTGTTAGTTCCCCTGCTACTCGTTCTATTTGAACATCGTGAAGGTCGTTGTCGTCAAGCATACGCCGTGCGACATCGTAAGCTGTCAGAAGACGCATATTGCTTACTTTGCTGTACTTGGCGTATGTCGACTTGACATTTGCTTGCGCAATAAGCGCAATTATTAGCGCAGGCAGAACAAAATAAATATAAGTTACATCAAAGTACATTCCTTTTGAACTCCTCCTAAAATATCTCCTTTTGTGATGGCCTTGCCGCAAAGATAGTCATCTGCACTCATTTTACGGCAGCATTCGGCTTGTAGCTCGGTAATCCTAATTGCATATCCGTCGCCGCATACCACTGTAAAGTCCTCAGCATTTACAATCTCACCTGGAGTTGTATTGGGGAAATTTTCCCCTATAAGCTCACTGCGGTAGAACTTAATCCTCATGCCTTCATAAAAGGTATATCCTGTTATTGCACGAATGAGGTTATGAATCTCGGCGGCAGATTTTGTAAAATCAATATGGGATTGCTCCTTTGTAATCATAGGAGCAAAAGTTGCTTCACTTTCATTTTGCGGTGTGCGTGGTGCCTTCCCTTGCTTGATTAAGTCTAGTGTTTGCGTGAGCATTGTTGCACCAAGTGCGGAAAGCCTGTCATGCAATTCACTTGAGGTTTCGTTTTCACCTATGGGAATAGCAGTTTTCAGTATCATATCGCCTGTATCAAGCCCCTCTGCCATATACATGGTGGTAATGCCTGTTTCCTGCTCACCGCTTAGTATTGACCACTGTATTGGCGCTGCACCTCTATACAAAGGCAAAATAGAAGCATGCACATTCACACAGCCATACTTAGGCAACTCCAGCACCCTTTTAGGTAATATACAACCATAAGCAACTACAACGATTATATCCGGCGCAAGATTTTTTAAGGTTTCATAAGCTAAATTCGAATCTTCACCGATGCGTAGACTTTTAGGTTGATACACTGGTATATTATGCTCTAAAGCTAAGGATTTAATTGGGGTTGGCATAAGCTTATGGCCCCTGCCACGGGGTTTATCGGGGCGTGTGAACACCCCACATATATCATGACCGCTATTAATCATCGCTTGCAGACACGGCACAGCAAAATCCGGCGTGCCCATAAAAACCGCCTTCATTATTGCACTTCCTCAACGCTGTTTGGGTCAACCATTTCATCAGCTATATCAACAAAAAGCACACCGTTTAGGTGGTCGATTTCATGGGACATTGCTATTGCTAATAACTCCGTACCCTCGACCTTAAAAGGCTTGCCGAAGCGGTCAAATGCCTTCACTTTCACTTTTTCAGGACGCTCAACAAATCCCCACTTGCCCGGGCACGATAAACAACCCTCGACTTCACGTTGTTTCCCCTTTGCAGACACTATCTCGGGATTGATAAGCTCGATAAGCCCCTCACCAATGTCAATTATAACCACCCTGCGTAATATGCCAACTTGCGGTGCGGCAAGACCTACACCGTTTGCTTCCTCAAGGGTTTCAGCCATATCATCAAGCAATTGCCACAGCTTTTCATTAAAAGCTGTAACCATTTTGCTACGCTTTTTGAGCAATTCATCGTCACTTAATACTATTGTTCTTAATGCCATAATGTTGCCTCCTATAAACCAATATCTCCATTTAAATCTACATATATGCTAACATTCGCAAATTCTTTACGTTTTGAGCTTTTTACAAGGAGCTCTGAAATAACACGTCGGAATTTGGCTGTGTTTCTACATTTTAATATAAGCCGATAGCGAAAACGGCTGTTTATCTTTCCAAGTGTTGCTTTTGCAGGGCCTAATGCTCGAATCGGCAGCTTAATATTGTCATCCTCCAGCACTTCCTTTAGCATTTGCAAGAAAATCCTTGATGCATCCTGCGCCCTACTCTCCACAAGCGAGCTAAAGCCAACTACGCACAAATCGCAAAAGGGAGGATATAAAAGAGCGTGACGGATTTCTGCTTCCTGATTAAAAAAGCCGACATAATCCTGCATTGCTGCGAGATTAAGCACATAATGCTCGGGAGTGAAGGTTTGAATATAAGCCCTGCCGGGTTTATCACCTCTGCCTCCCCTGCCTACCACTTGGGTGATAAGGGAAAAAGTTCGCTCGTAGCTGTGATAGTCACCTGCGTAAAGTGCTTTATCCACTGACAGTACGCCAACTAGCGTTACATTAGGGAAGTTAAGCCCCTTTGCAATCATTTGCGTGCCAACCATTATATCATATTCACCACGCTCGAAAGCGGAGAAACCTTTTTCGTATGCATGGCGTGAATATGTAGTGTCAGCATCCATTCTAAGGACTCTTGCGCTTGGAAAGAACTGACTTAGCTCATCCTCAATTTTTTGTGTGCCTGCGCCGGTATGCTTAAGAAATTCACTTGCGCATTTTGAACATTTATTCTCAAGGGGTCTTGTGTAACCGCAATAATGGCACATTACCTGCCCATTTCGCTTGTGATATGTAAGTGCAATGCTGCAAAGGGGGCAAACTAACGGCTCGCGACAACTCATACAGCTGATAAAAGTGTTATAACCCCTGCGGTTGAGTAAAAGTATTACTTGCTCCCCTGCTTGTAAGGTATCAGCAATTTCATCTATAAGCACATTGCTAAACGATGAAGTATTCCCGTTTGTTAGCTCCTGCCCCATATCAACCATAAAAACTTCGGGCAGTAAAGCGTCGGAATATCTTTCACCCAACTCAAAAAGCTTATATCTACCGGTTATGGCGAATTGGTAGCTGTCAACAGAGGGAGTCGCAGACGCTAGCAATAGCAATGCGTTATGATTAACACATCGAAGCTTTGCAATCTCTCTCGCATGGTAGCGTGGCGAGGATTCAGAGCGATAGGTATGCTCACCTTCCTCATCCATTATTATAATCCCAATGTTATCAAGAGGTGCAAAAACTGCACTTCTTGTGCCGACTGCAATACAAGCTTCGCCGTTTTTTAGGCGCTTCCATTCGTCAACACGTTGACCTAATGAAAGGCTTGAGTGCAAAATCGCAACTTTTTTGCCAAAAAGCTCGGTAAATTGCCTTACAATTTGCGGTGTTAGGGCAATTTCAGGAATGAGCATCATTGCCTGCTTGCCCTGCTTTATGCAAGAATCAATTAGCTTGATATAAATAGAGGTCTTGCCACTGCCTGTTACACCGCGAAGCAGTGCTACGTCAGGCTTTGATTGACAAAGCAGCGAGTTTATGCCATCATAAACCTCCTGCTGCTTGTCGGATAAATGAATATCATCTGCTCTTTGATCTGTTTGTTCAATATCATTTGGAGAGCGGTAGGTTTCATACTCAAAGCTGTCAAGAACGCCGTTTTTGATAAGGTTCTTGACGACTACTTCAGTAATCCCGCAAATATAGCATATTTCCTTTATCGCTGCGGATTCACTCTCCTCCAGCATATTTACAACTTGCTTTTGCTTAGCGGTAAGCTTAAAACTTTCCTCACTTGACAGGTATTTCTCGCTAAGTCGAACCATTTGCACTGTCTCATCGCCGACTTTGCGCTTCATGCCTTCAATAAGCACGATAACACCTTTGCTAAGCAGCCCGTCAACGACAATTTGCTTAGTGGGGGCAACTGTACAATCAAGTAGTGAGTCAAACTCACGCTGAGTAGTTGCCTTAAAAAGCATATCGTTAAGGGCTTGCTCGTCCCTTGTTAGCTCCTCGGTAGATGCTTTACCAAGCATATAGCGATGAGTAAGGTTCAAATTGAGCCCGGAAGGTAAGACTGTTTTAACAGCTTCAAAATATGTGCAGAATGTGGTTTCTTTAAGGTGGCAGACAAGCTCTAGTAACTCGTCTGTGAGCAAAAATTCCTCGTCATAAAGCCCTATAATAGGCTTTACCTTATTTAGCTCCAACTGCTCGGTAGTAATTTCAAGGACAAGCCCAATACGCTTGCGGTTACCCTTGCCGAAAGGCACTAAAACCCGAGAGCCACGGGCAATCTTGTCCGCAAGCTGCTCAGGTATATGGTAGCTGTAAGGTAAATCATAGCCATAAGCCGCTTTATCCACTACAACTTTTGCAATATCAAGTTTTTCACTACCGTCCGGCAAATGCACCAATTCCTTTATTTGTTATAGAAGTTCCTTAAAGAAGGATCCTCCACCATTTTAAGCTTACCCCCTGTAAACTCGTCAACAGCGGTGGTAACAGGGTTTTCCTCAAGAAGAATAGTGTCGGTTTGAGCCTCGTCAACAATATCTCTTGCTCTTTTAGCGACAGCTATTACAAATGAATAGCAGCTTTCATTATTAAGCATCTGTGTAGTGGCAGGTCTAAGCATTTTCTAACACCTCATCAATTTCATTTATCATACGTTTAGTAGTATTTTTCTCCGCTTTTATAACTGAAAAAAGCTCTTCAGCGGTTTTGTCGGGATCATCATTTACAACGATATAATCATATCTATATGCCATAGTCATTTCCATTTTCGCCTTTTCTAAGCGAGCTTGTATCACTTCATCCGTTTCTGTGCCACGCTTTCTAAGCCTGCGTTCAAGCTCTTGCATAGAAGGGGGTAATACAAATATGAAAACAGCGTTTGGGTAGCTGTCCTTTATCTGCATTGCTCCTTCAGTTTCAATTTCAAGCAAAACATCAAAACCTTGCTCAAGCTTGTTTGTCACTATCCTTCTAGGTGTTCCATAGTAGTTATCGCAATATTTTGTGAACTCAAGCATTTCATCAATATCAACAAGCTTCAAAAAGTCACTCTTGTCGATAAAAAAGTAGTTTTGCCCATCCACCTCACCTGCTCTGGGGTTTCTTGTGGTGGCTGAAATGGAATAGTGCAACTTTTTATCCATTGCAAGCAATCTTTCAAGTACAGTGCCTTTACCAGAACCAGACGGCCCAGAAAGCACAACTAACAATCCATCATTCATTGCTGTTATCCTCCTCGACATCGACACGCCCCGCAACAGTTTCAGGCTGAACAGCGGATAGAATGACGTGCTCACTATCCATGAATATTACCGCTCTTGTGCGCCTGCCATAGGTGGCATCTATTAGTGTTCCCTTTTCCTTGGATTCTTGTATTATACGCTTAATCGGCGCTGATTCAGGGCTAACAATAGCAACAAGCCTATTAGCTGAAACCATATTGCCAAAGCCAATATTTATAAGCTTCATTTTAACTTTCCCCTTTAGTGTCAACATTAGCTACGCATTTTGTATCTATTCAATATTTTGCAGCTGCTCACGAATTTTCTCAAGCTCGCTCTTTAGATCAACTACAATACGTGTAACCTCGACATCTTGAACCTTTGAGCCTATTGTATTGATTTCACGGTTAATTTCCTGAACTAGGAAGTCAAGTTTTCTGCCAATCGCATCATTCTCGTTTAGGATGCTTGAAAGCTGGTCTAGGTGGGACTTTAGTCGAACGACCTCTTCATCAACCGCAATCCTGTCAGCAAATATCGCCGCTTCCATTACTATGCGTTGCTCTTCTATATGGTTGTCGCTAAGTATTTCCTTCATCTTTAGGGTTAGCCTATCACAGTAGTCACTGACGATCTTAGGGTATGCGGCTTCGATTACCTCAACGTTTGCCCTGATACGCTCACGAGCTTCCATAATATCACTATGAAGTCTTTTCCCCTCTACCTCACGCATTTCCACAAATCGTTCAATTGCGGATTGAGCGGCTTCTTTAACTAGCTCCCATATTATATTTTCGTCCTCTACTACCTTTTCAACTGTGAATACTTCAGGTATACGAAGTAGATTAGAAAGGGATAAATCGTCCTTTAGGGTAAGCTCGTCCTGAACACTGCGTAAAGCATTTACATAGCCATCGGCAACAGCACGATTGATTTCGACTTGTGTTTGAGTTGATTCTGTGGTGCGAATAATTACATTTACTTCAACTTTACCACGCTTAATTGCGCCCTGTAAAAGAGTTTTAAGTTTTTCCTCTAAAAACCCGTAAGCCCTTGGCACTCTAGCAGAAAACTCATAAAAGCGATGGTTGACTGAGCGAATCTCAACTGTGATATCATGTCCGCTGATAACAGCTTGTTCTCTTCCAAAGCCCGTCATACTTCTAAGCATATTATGCTCCTAACTATTTTTGTATTAATTAGCGCTTTACTTTCTGTATATTATACCATTTCCACATCAGGAATGCAACCAAAAAAATGTTGTGCAATACAAGCTGGAATATGTTATAATAGCTTTGTACTTGTCCGTTTTACTCAATGATAATGAGTAAATCATAACATAAATGATAGTATAAAGATATATTTTGAGGTAAATTATGCAGTATAACATCAATCTAGGCGCTTGGAAAAGCGTTTTCGCTGTCCCCTGTGAGGTGGTAGACGAGCATCTTGCCCTTGCAAGTGCTGTTTCCCTGCGAATTTTGCTCTATTTGCTGCGCCATTCAGGTGACGACACTACAAATGAATCAATCTGCAAGGCTCTAAAGCTTAAAACTGAGGATGTTGAGGACGCTATCCTTTTTTGGGAGCAAAGAGGGCTTATTGCTGTGAGTGATGAAGAGATTTCCCCTGCGGCAAGGGAATCAGTAAAACAAAGCGCACCTACTAAAGCGCCGCCTGAACCAACCCAACCTAGAGCTGTATCAAAGGTAACACCCGCTAAGGCTCCTGTACTTTCCCCAGGTGAAATTGTAGCAAGGCTCAAGGAAAACACAGAGGTGAAAAGCGTCTTCGAACGAGCGGAGGAATGCTTTGGCAGACCGCTAAATCACACCGAACAACGCTCCCTTTTGTCAATGCTTGACTATTTAGGGCTACCGGGGGATGTTGTCCTCATGATACTTGAATACGCAAAAACATCCAACGTTACTTCGGTTAGATACATAGAAACCATTGCGGTAAATTGGGCGGATAGAGGGATTAACGACCATGCCCAAGCCGAAGAGGAAATTCGCCGCCTAAAGGAGCGCAACAGTGTTGAAGCGCAAGTTAAATCTCTATGCGAAATAAGCCGCAGACTTACTCCGAAGGAATCCGAGTTTGTACAACGTTGGACTCAGGAGTTTAAGCAAGATTTAAGCCTTATTGAGCTTGCGTATCAGCGCACCGCCGAGAATACTGGCAAGGCATCGTTTGCATATATGGGAAAAATCCTTGATTCATGGCATAATAAAGGCATTACCTCAACCGAACAAGCTCTCGCCGAGGCTGACGGACATAAGAAAAAGGTGGCACAAGGTAAAGAAGCTTCCTATGACCTAGATACCTTTGACCAGTTGGCACTTATGTATACGCCAAAGCCTCCGAGCGAAAGTGAAAACGATAAATAAAAAAAATAACCGAAAGGGTTGATTATGTGGGTTATAATTCTCAAATGATAGAGCGTGCTAATGCAGAACTTTCTACACGCAGGAACAATGCGCTTGTACAGCGTCAAAATCGAATAGATGAGATTAGTGCTAAGCTGCCTCAAATTGCTGAACTTAGGCTAGAGCTTGCACGGACAGGGATGAAACTTGCAAGGTTGATTTCCTCTAGGACGCCTAATATTGATGTTGAGGTTGACAAGCTACAAGAACAAAACCTTGATAATCAGCGCCGTATTGCCGCAACGCTTGAGGCTAATGGCTACCCTTACGATTACCTTGACCTAAAAGCAAGTTGTGAAAAGTGTGGCGACCACGGTGTTATTGGCAATCGCAGATGCGAATGCTTCGAAAAGCTTCTAAAGCGCTCTGCATCTGCCGAGCTTTCTGAAAGTGCGCCTATTACTTCTTGCACCTTCAAAAACTTTGACCTTTCATATTACCCCGATAGTCTTGATAGTAAGCTTGGTATTGTAGCAAAGGAAAAGATGACGGATATTTTTAACTACTGCAAGGCTTATGCTAGAACATTTACGTCAAACTCGGCAAGCATATTCATGTACGGTAAAACAGGGCTTGGAAAAACCCACTTATCCCTTGCAATTGCAGGCGAAGTTGTAGCAAAGGGGTATAGCGTAATATATGCCTCTGCGCAGGATATTCTCCGCAAGGTTGAGCGTGAGCATTTTGGACGCGGACAGGCTGACCTTGATACGCTGGGCACTATACTTAGCACCGATTTGTTGATTATTGACGATCTCGGCTCGGAGTTTGAAAGCTCCTTTTACATCTCGGCTGTGTATAATATCATCAATAACAGGCTCAACCGCAGGCTTCCTACAATTATTAGCTCCAACCTTTCCTCAGCGGAGCTTGAAAAGCGTTATACTGACCGAGTTGTGTCACGACTGCGCTCAATGTACTATAATTTATGCTTTGTGGGTAATGATATTAGGCAGATTAAAGCTGTTAAGCAAATGCGTGGCTAGTAAATCTTTAATAACATGAAAACAGGACGGAAATTCCGTCCTGTTTATTTTTATTTTTAGAGTGTGACCTTATGGAAGGTCTTTTTGCCCTTTTTAATGATTATCTGTCCATCAGTAAAGCCGTCAGTTGCGATAGTTAAGGCTATGTCAGTCTGCTTAACATCATCGATAGTAATACTGCCCTGTGTAATCAGCTGTCTTGCCTCACGCTTTGAGGGTGCAAGTCCGCATATAACAAGCAGGTCAACAAGGGAAATTGTGCCATCTGTAAAGCTATCTGCTGTAAGGCTGGTGGTAGGCATATTTTCATCGCTTTCACCTGCACCAAAAAGCGCTTTAGCTGCATTTGCCGCTTTATCGGCATCCTCCACACCGTGAACTGTCTTTGTAAGCTCATGCGCAAGAAGTTCCTTAGCTTTGTTAAGCTCGCTTCCCTTCCATGACTCCATTGCCTCGATTTCCTCGATTGGGATATAGGTCAAAAGCTTCATTACTCGAATGACATCCTCATCGGCAACAT
>CAZLMF010000010.1:0-7330 GCA_964560565.1 uncultured Oscillospiraceae bacterium | reverse complement strand
AGTATTGGTAGAACTCGTATGGGCTGGTCTTTTCGGCATCAAGCCAAACAGCGCCGCTTTCGGTTTTGCCCATTTTCTTGCCCTCTTTTGTGGTAAGCAGGGTAAATGTCATACCGCAAGCCTCTCCCCTATCTACTTTACGGATAAGGTTAACGCCGCCGATAATGTTCGACCATTGGTCATCTCCGCCTAGTTGCATTGTGCAATTGTGCTTTCTGTATAACGCCAAAAAGTCATAGCTTTGCATAATCATATAGTTAAGCTCAAGGAAGGTTAGCCCTGTTTCAAGGCGTGACTTATAGCATTCTGCCGAAAGCATTTTATTAACTGAGAAATGCACACCTATTTCACGCAAGAAATCAATGTAGTTTATATTTCTAAGCCAATCACCGTTGCGAACTATTAGTGCTTTGCCATCGGAAAAGTCAAGGAATCTCGACATCTGCCTTCTAAAGCATTCTGCGTTGTAGTCAATTTGCTCGGTGGTGAGCATTTTTCGCATATCAGATTTACCTGATGGATCGCCTACCATGGTTGTGCCTGTGCCTAACAGTGCGATAGGTCTATGCCCTGCGCGCTGTAAGTGTCCCATAACCATAAGTTGTAGGAAATGCCCGACGTGCAGGCTGTCAGCTGTTGCGTCAAAACCTATATAAAAGCTTACACCACCCTTGTTAAGCTCCTGTTCAATGCGTTCCTCATTTGTCATTTGCGCTATAAGACCGCGCCTTTTTAATTCCTCGAATACAGTCATTGCTATCTCCTTTGCTTGTATGTTATTTCTCTGGTTGTCCTTTAGATTTTAGAAGCTCTTCTGCATTTTTAAGCATAAGCTCCGTTTTCATATCCCCTGCCATGATACGGGCAATTTCATGCTTTTGCCCCTCAAAATCAAGCTTTGTAACCTTGGTATATGTACGCTCATTTTCAACACTTTTTTCAATCAACATATGCACATCCGCCATAATTGCAATCTGCGAAAGATGGGTAACACAAAGAACCTGCCTATGCTTTGCAATTTGTGAAAGCTTGTATCCGACCTTTTGGGCGGCAATACCGCTTATTCCAGCGTCAATTTCATCGAATATAAGTGTGGGTATGTCATCCTTATCAGCAAGAACATTTTTAAGGGCAAGCATAATCCTGGAAAGCTCACCGCCTGACGCAATCTTGCTTATGGGCTTTGGAGGCTCACCTATGTTGGCAGAAATGAGGAACTCCACATTATCCATGCCTGCAGGGGTGAGGTTCCCCTCCTCAAAGCTTACTTCAATGCGAACATTTGGCATATCGAGGTACTCAAGCTCAGAGCTTACAAGCTTCACAAAGTTATCTGCCGCTTCATGGCGAAAGCTTGAAAGTCCCTTTGCTTGCTCCTTTACTCCTGCTAAAATCTGCTTTTTACGCTCCTTTAGCTCCTCTATTACATCGTCAAAGGATTGCAGGTCGTCTAATTCAGTTTTGCACTTTTCAAGATGAGTTAAACACTCATTAACGGTCATTCCATATTTTCGTTGGAGTTTATGCAAATCAGAAAGCCTTGCCTCAACTATATCGAGCCTTTGAGGGTTTACCTCAACGCCGTCAAGATAATCAGCAAGCTCATCCCTTATGTCATCAAGTTCAATTCCGACACTTGTTAGCCTTGCATGCAGTTCATTTACATAAGGCATAAACTCTAAAAGCTCCGCCACCATGTCAGCTGTGCTCCTTGCAAGCTCGGCTGCACCGGGGGTATCGTCAATTCCATTGAGGTTATCATAACTACGCTTGAGTAGCTCGAATACTTGGGTTGAGTTTCGCATAATCGCAAGCTCACGCTCTAAAGCAATGTCCTCATCGGGCTTTATTTTAAGACTTTCAATCTCGTTTATCTGATATTGTAGAATTTCTTCGGTTTGAAGCTTTTCAACCTCGGTCATGGTGAGCTTTTGTATTTTACGGGCAATTTCCTGCAAACTGCGGAAATTGTTTTTATATGAGCTTAACTGGTCATCTATCCCTGCAAAGCTGTCAAGTATAGCTAAGTGCTTTTCCGGAGCAAGGAGTATTTGGCTGTCGTGCTGACCGTGGATATTTACCAAATTAAGCGTAACCTCACGCAGAAAAGCATTAGTGGCAACTTTATCGTTGATTTTCACGCTTCCTTTTCCGCTTTCATTGATTTCACGGCGGATTACAAGCTTATCACCATCAGAGTTATAACCCTGTTCTATAAGCTTTTCCTTAACCTCATCGGGTAGGTTTATAAAGGATGCGGTGACAATGGCTGTTTGTGCGCCTGTGCGCACAATTTCCTTGCTCATACGCTGACCTAAAATTGCATTTATTCCATGAATGAGAATGGACTTACCTGCGCCTGTTTCACCTGTGAAAATGTTAAGATTTTCACCAAGGGTAAGGTTTGCATATTCAATTACCGCTAGATTTTCTATTTGAAGCTCAGAAAGCATACATTTCCTCCCAATTGGTAATTATCTCATCATTATTTGCTTCATATAATCTGCAAGTTCATGTGCGTTTTGCTCAATCCTTGCTAAAATAAAAATAGTGTCATCGCCTGCAAGAGTGCCAACTATCTTTTCAAGGCTCATGCTGTCGAGTGCCGCACATACGGCATTTGCCATACCCGGATTGCACTTTATCACCACAATATTACCTGCATAATCAATCTCACGAACACTCTCAATAAAAATGCTCTCATATCTAGGTTTTTCAGTAGTTGCCAAATCTGCTTGTATATACTTATAACCGTCGTCCGTCATGGATTTTATGAGCCTTAGCTCTTTAATATCCCTAGAAACAGTTGCTTGTGTTACCTTATATCCGCAAGAATTAAGCAGTTTAAGCAAATCCTCTTGGGTTTCAACTACATTGCTCTGTATAAGCTGTAAAATTTTTTCATGTCGTTTTATTTTCATAATTCATCGTCCTACTTCATCGGCTGCATAAGCTTATTATTAACAGCTGAATAAAAGCTGTTGCCGCTTATATCAATTATATCGACATATCTGTTGCTTTTTTGGACTAGAAGCTCCTCATGCTCGTGAAATGCAATAGGTGGTTCACCATCAATGCTAACAGAAACGCTTTGTTTTGGGTCGCTTTTAAATGTAACTGAAAGGAGCTTTGATGTGGAAAAAAGCATTGTGCGGGCAAATAATGTATGAGCGCAAATTTGTGAAAACTCAATACACTCAAGCTCAGGCTCAATTATCGGGCCTCCTGCTGATAAGGAATAGGCGGTTGAGCCTGTTGGAGTGCTAAATATCAAGCCGTCAGCTCTTAGGGAGGACACTGCTGTCCCATTGCTGCGTACAGTAAAGTCCGGCAATTTTGCCATTGGCTGCTTTGTTATTACCGCATCGTTTAGAGCTGTAAAGGTCTTTCCCTGTACAGTTATATCAAGCATCATACGGCGAATACATGTATATTCTCCGCTTTTTAGTAGTGAAAGCTTTTCGAGCTCGTGTGGCTCAAGAGATGCCATAAAGCCCAACCTGCCAGTATTTATGCCAAGTAAAGGCACATCAAATCTGGATGCTGTTTTCGAGCAGTGGAGGATTGTCCCGTCTCCGCCAATTGCAATGATTACATCTGCTTTTTCAGCTAAGACTTCAAAGCTTTTTAACGTTATTCCCTCAATCTTGCCAAGCATACTGCTAAATTTGTCGTCCGCTCCTACCTCAAAACCAAGTTTAATTAAGGTGATGCAGGTATTAATCGTGCATTCAAGCGCACGTTCATCACGAATATTTGGATAAAGAACTGCCCTCATTCAGCACGCCCCCTTAACTAGTACTATAATAAAATCTTACTTAACGCCCTTTTAGCTCCGAAAAAGCTTCATCAACCACTTCATCTAGCTTTTTATTTATTCTTCCGTCAAACTTACCACCGTTTTGCATGTAAAAAAGATATTCAATGTTCCCTTTTGAGCCTTTGACGGGTGAAAAGGTAACTGCCTTTACAGGCATCATGATGCTGTATGCAAACGATGAAGTGGCATGAAGAACTTGCTTATGTATCTTGGGTGATTTCACAATTCCATTTTTCCCGATATTCTCTCTGCCTGCTTCAAACTGAGGCTTTATAAGTACAACGCATTCGCCGTCTTGGACAAGAAAATCCTTAATAGTGGGTAAAACAAGTTGAAGTGAAATAAAAGACAAGTCCACACAGGAAAAATCAGCAAGCTCCGGAATATGGCTTCTTGTAAGTATTCGAGCGTTAGTCTGCTCCAGGGAAATAACACGCTCATCCTTTTGCAGCTTTTCATTAAGCTGCTGTGTACCTACATCAATCGCATAAACCCTTCTTGCGCCCGCCTGTAAAAGGCAATCGGTAAAGCCACCTGTTGATGCACCGTAGTCAATGCATACCTTGCCTTCAACCGAAAGCTTAAAGCTTTTCAGCGCCTTTTCTAGCTTAAGTCCCCCACGGCTTACATACTTAAGCTTCTCCCCCTCCACCTCAATTTTCGAGTCTGGGGATACCAACACCGCAGCTTTTTTGCATGTAGAGCCATTTAGAAGAATCTTTCCTTCCTCGATAAGCTCTTTAGCACGCTGTCTGCTCCTTACGACGCCATTTTGAACCAGTGCAATGTCTAATCTAACTTCGTTTACCACTTTCTCATCTCCCGCTTCACTGTATTTACCATTGATGTCGAATCAAGCTTGTACTTCGCAAGCGTTCTTTCAACACTTGCCTGTCTAACAAACCCATCGGTTATCGCTGTGATATTATAGTTGCCCTTATATCCACGAGCTGACAGCTCGCAAAAAAGCTGGCGAGCTATTCCTCCGGTAATTTCGCTTTCCTCAAAGAAGAAGACATGAGTGTGTTTTAATGCAATTTGTAGAGTTTTTTCAAGTATAGGATGGATATGAATAAGTCTTAAAACGCTTACTGAATATCCTTCGTGTGAAAGCTGCTGTGCTGCAATTTCCATGTTTGCACATATTCTGCCATAGCTAATAAGCAAAATGTCCGCTCCATAGCACTGGTTATATACCATATTTTCAAATTCGTAGTCGCTTACACCATTTTCGCTGTAGAACTCACGCCCTCTGGGATAGCGCAAAGCTACAACACCTTTATAGTCGTAAATTGCAGCTATAAGGCTTCTGCGAAGCTCACTGTAATTTGAAGGGGAAAGTATCGTAACATTTGGGATTGTAGAAAGATAGGATACATCGAGTATGCCTTGATGTGTTTCACCGTCATCACCGACTATACCTGCACGGTCAACACCGATTACCATGTGGTAGTTCTCAATTGCGCAGTCATGTACTAGTTGATCATAGGCACGCTGCAAAAAAGTCGAATACACAGCAAAGACAGGCGTCATGCCACCTGCGGCAAGTCCTGCAGCAAAGGTGACGGCATGCTGCTCAGCAATGCCCACATCAAAAAAACGCGATTTATGCCGTCGGTAAAAGCCGTCAAGTCCAGTTGCATACTTCATTGCTGCGGTAATAGCACATATATTTTCATCGCAGTCAGCAAGCTCAGTAAGAGCTTGACCAAAGCGAGCGGAAAAGCAATCAGTGCATTCATTGTCTGGGTTGCCCGTTTTTACATCAAACTGTGAAATGCCGTGAAAAGCACCCGGATTTTCCTCCGCATAGGAGTATCCCTTGCCCTTTACGGTATAAGTATGCACCACGACAGGGCGATTAAGGCTTTTTGCAATTTTTAATACCTCTGTAAGCTCTGCTAAATCATGTCCGTCAACAGGCCCAAGATAAGCAAACCCCATATCCTCAAACATGTTGCTGTGGTAAACAACGTTCTTGAGGGCAGTTTTCGTATTGTGCATAAGGTTCATAAGATTTTTGCCGAATAGCGGAGTGAGTTCAAGGGTCTTCTTGACGATAGCTTTTGTCTTGTGGTAGCTTTGCTTGGTGCGTATGCTTGTCAAGTGGCGTGCTAACGCTCCAACGTTTTTTGAAATCGACATATCATTATGGTTAAGAACAATTATTATATTGTCCTCACTCTTACCTGCATTGTTAAGTCCCTCATAGGCAAGTCCACCTGTGAGAGCGCCATCGCCTATCACGGCGACCACATGATTTTTCTCCCCACGAAGTCTGCCCGCCGCTGCTAGTCCGCAGGCAGCTGAAATGGAATTTGAGCTGTGACCGCCGATAAAGGCGTCATGCTCTGATTCACTTGGGCGTGTAAAGCCGCTTATACCGCCCTCTTGGCGGAGGGTGCTGAATTTATCGTATCTCCCAGTCAATATTTTATGAGTGTATGACTGATGCCCAACGTCCCAAATTAGTTTATCCTTAGGGCTTTCGAAAACTGAGTGCAGTGCAACTGTAAGCTCAACCGTGCCTAGATTTGAGGCAAGGTGACCACCACATTTAGAAACTGTACGCACTAAAATCTTGCGAATATCTTTGCATAGCTTAGTTTTCTGCACTAGAGTAAGCTTTCTTATATCACGTGGAAAATCAATATTTAATACTTGATTTTCCTTTGTTGACTTTTTGATGTCTTGCATTATTATCTCCAGTTAATTTATAGGAATCATCATGGCTATCAATATGCCTAAAAGCGCACCGGCAAGTACTTCAAGCGGTGTATGTCCAATGAATTCCTTAAGTTCTTTTTCATCCGATTCGCTCGGCTCATCTTCTAGGTCTCTTTGTTCATCGAAAACTTTTCTAATTCTGTTAAGTTCCTTAGCGTGTAGACCTGCTGCTCTACGAACCCCCATTGCATCATACATTACTACGAGTGCAAACACAAAGGCAATAGCAAATTCAGCGGAGGCGTAGCCTGAATTGCGTGAAATGCTAATAGCAAGAGCGCTTACTAGCGCTGAGTGGCTACTGGGCATTCCCCCTGCACCTAATATACGCTCCTTATTAAACTCTCGATGTACTATAAGATAAGCTAATGTTTTAATAATCTGAGCGCATATCCATGACAAAATACCTGCTGTTAGCGACGCATTATAAAATGGAAGTTCTGATAGATTAATCATTCAAACTTTAATACCTCCATAAGCTTTTTGAAGCTTAGTGTGTTCTTTTTAAAAGGACTAATGTTAGCTCTTTAAGGAAATCTGAGTGTGGTAAGTTTTCTATAAGACTTATAGCTTCATTTGCAAGCTCTTGAGTCTTTTTCTTAGCATTATCAAGTCCCATTAGCGATACATAGGTGCATTTATTGCCGGCTGCATCACTGCCTGTGAGCTTGCCTAGGCTTTCACGGTCACCCTCAACATCTAAAATATCATCTACTATTTGGAACATAAGCCCAACCTTTTTGCCATACTCGCCTGCAATTGCAATCATTTCCTTGCTTGCCC
>CAZLMF010000009.1:0-33787 GCA_964560565.1 uncultured Oscillospiraceae bacterium | reverse complement strand
GCAGGCAGTGAGTTTGACCTTAGCATGACCTTTCAAAACACAAATAGTGTTAAGGAGGTAAAGAATATTAAAGTTTTCCTTGCGGCACCTACGGGTAGCACTGGCGGCGGTGCAACTGCATCGGCAACCGTCTTTACGCCGGTTGACAGCAGTAATACATTCTATATAGATAGCATTTCTACTAAGGGTGAATATGATAAAACCCTGCGTTTTTACTGTATACCCGATGCGCAGCCTATGAACCATGTACTTGCTATCAACTTTGAATATGAGGATAATGAGGGCAATAAGTACACAGCCACTGAAACTATCGGCATTAACGTCACTCAACCCACAAAGGTTGATGCAAGTGAATTCTTTGTACCGATGGATGCAATGGCATACTCCCCTGTCAATGTTTTCTTTGAGATTTACAACCTAAGCAAGGTACAAGTAAGCAACCTCATGGTGCGCCTTGAGGGCGATTTTGAAAGCGAACAGAAAACCACCTTCTTTGGCAATATGGAGTCAGGCACTTCAAACTACTACGACTGCATGTTCACCCCAATGATGCCCGGTATGCAAGAGGGCGCGTTTGTCATTTCCTACGAGGACTCAACAGGCACTGTTATTGAGGTTAAGAAGCCCTTTAGCATGAATGTTATGGAAATGATGATTGATGATGGTGATATGGAATGGGAAGGCCCCGACGGTGGATTTGACGACGGTATAATAGACGAAACCGGGGGCAAGAAATTCCCTTGGGTACTGGTGCTTTGCATTGGCGGCGGTGTGATTTTGGCAGGCGCTATTGTGGTTGTTGTAATCGTGAGAAGGCGTAAGCACCTTGAGCTACTAAAGGCACTTGATGTTGACGAGGAGCTTGGAGATGAGTAGCATTGATATTCTCGCAATGGCGATTCGCAACCTCATGAAGCGAAAGCTGCGAACAATGCTTACTGTCTTGGGTGTGGTGATTGGTACTGCTGCGATTATTGTTATGATTTCCCTTGGCATTGGCATAAATGCTCGCTTTGAAGAACAGCTGAAAATGTACACAAACCTTCAAACCATTCAGATTTATTTTAATGGCGGTGGTGACATTGGCGTTCCAGGCAAGGAGGAAATTAAGCTCAACGATAAAGCCATTGCTCAAATTGCTGAAATTGACGGCGTAAACGCTGTTTCGCCTATATTGGAGCTTTCCGGACCTACGCTTAAAAGCGGAAAATACACCTGCGAGTGGGTGCAGATACGTGGCGTGAGTGACGATTTTATTGAGCAGTTTGGCTACAAGCTTTCATCGGGCACAGGCTTTAATATGGACGCTAAGGGCTATACTGCAATAATCGGAGCGCAACCCTTGATGCAATTTTACAACCTCAAACAACGCAACTACTATATGTATCCCCCTGCTGAAGTTGACCCCTATGAAGATAAGTTTACTATGAATGTCGTATCGTCATGGGACACCTCGAAAATTGCGAAAAAGTACAAGGATATAAATATTGAGATTGCAGGGGTTTTTGAGGAGGGCGACTATAACACCGATTACTACATCTACCTTCCTATGGAGCAAGCAAAGGACCTTAAAAAGCAATACGATAAGTATCAAAAGGACTCCGGCGGCGGTGGCGGCGGCGGCATGGTGGTTTACAACACTAGCTCAAGCTCAAGCTCTGGTTCCGGCTCTAAAGATGAGGAAACCTACAATCAAGCTCTTGTGCGAGTCAAAGACCTAAATGATGTTGCATCTGTAATAGAAAAGCTAAAGGAAATGGGCTTTGACGCTTGGGGCGAGGGCGAGTATGTTTCGGGTATGCAGCAAACTAAGCAAAATATGCAAATGTTACTCGGCTCAATCGGCGCAGTTGCGCTGTTGGTTGCGGCAATAGGTATTGCAAACACCATGATGATGGCGATATATGAGCGCACTAAGGAAATCGGCATTATGAAGGTCATAGGCGCTGCAATCGCCGATATAAAGCGATTATTCTTAACTGAAGCTGCATTCATCGGGCTGTTTGGTGGTATTTTTGGCATTGGAATAAGCTTTGCGGTTTCTGCTATTATCAACAAGTTCGGTATCAGCTTTTCTGAACAGGATATGTATACGGAAATAACAGGTGACACTTCCATAATCCCATTTTGGCTATGTCTTTGCGCACTGGCATTTTCGACACTTATAGGCATACTTTCAGGCTATCTGCCTGCAAGGCGTGCTATGAAAGTAAGCGCACTGACTGCAATAAGAACTGAATAATTAAGTATAAAAACAGACGGCGCAAACGCCGTCTGTTTTTATATCTGAGCATATTAAAGTTGTATTTTGCTCTTTCGATATTGTATAATAGTATGGTCTAAAAAAGCACATATTAATATATAACTTAAGGAATGATTTAATGGATATTATCCTTGCCTCTGCATCACCACGCAGAAAAGAGCTTATGTCGCTCTTGCCCTTTGAGTTTACAGTCGTCACAAAGCCCGCCAAAGAGGTAATTAGTCCCCTGCTTTCACCGCAAGAAAATGCTATGCAACTTGCTTACGAAAAGACTAAGGCTGTTCAAGCCGAATATCCGAATAGCTGCGTTATCGGCTGTGACACCATTGTATCCCTTGACGGTGAAATCCTCGGCAAGCCTGAAAGCGCTGAACACGCTTATAAAATGCTAAGAATGCTGTCTAGTCGTGAGCATATGGTCTACACAGGGGTGTATCTGTCTTGCCAAGCAGGCAATATACAGTTTTACGAGGGGACAAAGGTGAAGTTTCGCACACTTGATGAGCAAGAAGTTGAAAGCTACGTCAAAACAGGCGAACCTATGGATAAAGCGGGTGCATACGGTATCCAAGGGAAAGCCGCTATCTTTGTTGAGGGGATAACAGGTGATTACTTCAATGTAGTGGGGCTGCCTGTGCAAAGGCTTTATAAAAGCCTTTTGGAATTAGGGTTTGAGCCTTATTGGAGAGGTTAAAAACAAAAAAGCGAATGAGTATATACTCATTCGCTTTAGTTTTATGTCTGCTTATTCCCTAGCAAAGTCTTTTCGGTAGATAATCAATATTGCACCGCCGACTAAGAATAGGAGTACCAAGCTTAGAATACCCATTGAGGAGCGGCCTGTCCAGCCTGCAAACAGCGCATAAAGTGCAGGGCCCATGACCGCTGCAAACTTGCCGAATATATCAAAAAATCCAAAGAATTCGTTGGAGCGCTCAGGGGGGATAAGCTTGCCGAAGTATGAGCGTGAAAGGGCTTGCATTCCGCCCTGTGAAGTGCCGACAAGCACCGCAAGTGCCCAGAACATCATGCTTGAAAAGCCCAATGCATTGTCATAGTCCTTTGATTTTGAAGTGTCGGTTAGGAATGTGTTTGCGGCAGCTCGGATTGAATCAATTGCGGCTGTATTGGTGGTAAGCTCGTAGGCATCGTCAAGCTTGTTTGAGAATTCCTCCGCCCTTGAATCAACTGATATGATAGATAGTCCGTCCCTTTTCACACTTTCAAGGGTATCGCTGTCAAGTCCCTGACCTGCCGAGTCAATAACCTGCATAAATTCAATTTCATAGGTTTCCTGCTGTGGCTCGAGGAAAAATCCCATAAAGAAGCCCAGTACGCATACAACTATATAAATCGCAATACCAATAAGCAGCATTTTAATTGTGCCTATCTTGCTTGAAAACTTGCTGAAAAGTATCGAACAAGGAACTGCTACAATCTGCGTCACAAGCAAAGCAAGTATCATGCCTGTTGTCCCCAGTCCTAATGTACTGCCGTAGGAGGTTGCCATGTGAATGATAGTCCCAACTCCGTCTATGTAGAAGAAGTAAGCAAGGAGGAAAAACAGCAGCTTTTTATCCCTAACAATTGCACCCAGAGTTGTCTTTATGTTTGCAAATATATGGGATGTAAAACCTGAGGTTGGGCGCTCCACGTAATATACCTGCTTGACATTGCGCAAAATCGGAATGGAAAATAGCGCCCACCATATGCTTGTTATTACAACTGATATTTTAACCGCAAGGGGGTTATCAATACCAATTCTAGAGCCGAAGGTGATAAGAGCAATGGAAATTAGAAACGGTATTGTGCTGCCTCCTATATAGCCCATTGCAAAGCCATAAGCGGAGACCTTGTCCATTTTTTCATGGGTGGTAACGTCGGTAAGGAAGCTATCATAGCATAGGTTTGCACCTGCATAACCTATATAGGATACTGCATAACCCACCAGCATAAGCATTGGCTTATCTGTAAGTGCCATTATAAGCGTAAATGCTGTGCCTGCAAATAGAAATACCGAGAACAGACGCTTTTTCATGCCCTTGAAGTCGCCTATTGCGCCGATGATAGGTGCTGAAATTGCCACTGCAAAGGTGGCGATGGAAGTTGCATAGCCCCAGTAGACATCCCCTGCCATTCCATTTGCTTTAGCAACTGTGGAGAAATAAATCGGGAACACTGCTGCCATGATAATTGTTGCATAAACGGAGTTTGCCCAGTCGTACATTATCCAGCTTTTTTCAACTTTATTGAGCTTGTTCATACTACATCTCCAATCTGTTTTTTCCGTCCATATCCCATTTAGGTATATTTAAAATGTCCGCTGCCAAAGGACATATGTCGGTTATACAGCCTCCATATAGGGTTTCGCCCTTAGGGATTTTATCGGATACCGCAAGGTAAAAGGGGTTATATCCCTCTCGCTTTAGCCCGTATCCATGCTGACCGGGCTTGTGCTTGCCAAAGCTATAGCCCTCCGCCGCCTCAATGCCCAGCGTAAAGCCTCCAAAGCGCTTAGCGCCGCTGATTTCCATTTCCTCATCGGTTAAAAATCTGCCGAAATAGGGTGCGCTTTGCATTTTTTCTATTACGCTTTGCACCTGCATTTCCTTTTGAGGGTTGCAAAGCTTTAGAAATGCCGTTCCCCCTGCGATATGAAAGTAGCAATCGTAATCTTTGACCTTTTTACCCTTATAGCGGATAAGACCGTTCTCACGCAGTATGCTGTTTGGATTCACTGCGGCTTTTACCGGCAAGCAGCCGTGGTCGCTGAAAACTATAAAGGAGGTGTCCTCATATATCCCTGCCTTTTCAAGGGCATTCATAATGTCCCCAAGCCTTTTATCGTGTCGGCGAATTGCATCATAAGCCTGCTCACTTTCAGGGCCGAAATCATGCTTTTGGGTGTCGGCATCGATAAGGTGAAGCATTAACACATTAGGCTTTTTGCGTATTATCGTATCACACGCTATTCTTGTAGTAAAGTTATCAAGCTCAGGCTCATTTATCCCCTTAAAGTCTTTTATATTCCTTAGTATGGAGCTTAGTGTGTAACCTGTACTGCCCTTTGTTAGCATTATCCACGCCCTGCGAAGTATGTTCATATTCCCGGGGATTTCAGGGAGATTGTAGCGTATGCTTTTTGCGCCCCCTGTAACAGGGTACATAATCGAGCAGACTTTGTAGCCATTCCTTGCGGCATGTTGATATAGAGTTGGTGCTAGCACTTCATTGGCATTATAACGCCAGTCGGAATACTCCTTGCGAAGGTCGGTATTGACATTATCCCAAAGTCCATGCTTATTAGGATGAACACCTGTAATGATGGAAGTGTGCGCAGGGTAGGTGTTGGAAATGAATACAGAGCTTACATCACAGACAAGTGTGCCTTTGCTCATAAGCTTTACGAAATTCGGCAGCTTACTAAGCAGTTTAAGGTCATCGCTTGAAACTGCATCAAGAGATATAAGCATAAGATGCTTTTTTTTAGTTGCTTTTTCGGTGTCTGTGTTCACGGCGTTTCCACTCCTTTTTTCTATAATAACACAAAAAGTTTCATCTTGCATCTGTAAGCGTAAAATTTACATATGAAGTGAGTAATGTATATGCATTTCTCACTTGGTATGATGTCCGCTGTTCTTATGAACACCACTATCGCATATATTGGTTTATAGAAGTAACCCAAATTAACAGCAGATATGTGAGGTGCATTGTATGGTTATATATGTGGTTGCCCCTGGCGATTCCCTTTATTCAATTTCCCGTCGGTATGGTGTCCCTACGGCTAAGATTATCCGTGACAATGAGCTTAATAACCCTAATAGGCTTGTCATAGGACAGACCCTCGTACTTTTAACAGATGAGGTCACCTATACAGTGAGAAGGGGGGATACCATTTACTCCATTGCAAGAATGTATAGCATTAGTGTTTATGATTTGCTTACCGCTAATCCGCAAGTCCAAAACCCGTCGATAATTAACCCCGGGCTTTTACTAAGCATTCCAGTCACTATAAATGAGGATCTCGGCAATTTGGCCGTGAACGGCTACGCATTCCCAAATATAAATATGGGTGTGCTGTGGAAAACCCTTCCCCACTTGACCTACCTGTCCATTTTCAGCTACCAGATTCATAATGATGGAAACCTTGTGGATATAGATGACGAGCCGCTTATTGCGGCAGCAAGATCGGCGAATGTAGCACCCCTTATGGTGATTACAAATATGCCCGAGGGTGGCAGCTTTGATTCTGACCTTGCTCATATCCTCCTAAACGATATGGAGGTACAAAACAGGCTTATTGAGAATATTGTCTACACCCTTGAAACCAAGAACTACTTTGGTCTTGATGTGGACTTTGAATATATCTTCCCTGAAGATATAGAAAGCTATAACGCATTTTTGCGCAAAATAACCGATATTCTCCATCCGCTGGGCTACACAGTAAGCACTGCTGTTGCGCCTAAACTTAGCGGCGACCAAGAGGGTCTGCTCTATGAGGGGCATGATTATGTTGCTCATGGGCAAATTGTTGACCATGTCATCATAATGACTTACGAGTGGGGCTACACCTATGGCCCTCCAATGGCGGTTGCGCCTATAAATGAAGTAGAAAAAGTAATTCAATATGCGGTGACGGCAATACCACGAGATAAAATCCTTATGGGTATACCAAACTATGGCTATGAGTGGATTCTCCCCTATGAGGAAGGCACTGCGGCGACAACTGTCACGAATGTAGGGGCAGTTGATCTTGCAGCAAGGGTGGGCGCAAATATAATGTTTGATGAACTTTCACAAGCTCCCTACTTCAACTACTATGGCAGTGACGGCAGACAGCGTGTGGTGTGGTTTGAAGACGCTCGCAGTATATTTGCAAAGCTTATGCTTGCAGGGGAATATGAGCTTGAGGGGGTAAGCTACTGGACAATAGGCTCATTCTTCCCTCAAAATTGGCTGGTGCTCGAATCCCTCTATGATGTAGTAAAAATGTTATAAGCAAAGCGGGCGGATTATCCGCCCGCTTTTTATTCTTTATGCTTTGTGTTTATCCTTATAAATGTTTGCAAGGATTTCGTATGCTTTTGACCTTTTTTTATCCCCTGAAAGCTCATAGCAGAGGCTTAACTCCTTGCAGGGGATATAGTCATAGTAGTATGGGAGCACAAATACGCAACCCTGTGGGCATTTTAGGGATAGGGCAAGCTCATACCAGAATATTGCGTCCTTTAGTCTGCTTGCCTGCTTATAATGCTCACCTAGCAGACAGCACGCCTCTGCTCTGGGTGTGTCATAGGTAAAGGAGCGCATTAGGGTTAATGGCACTTTGTCAAGCTTTCCAAGTGCTGTTTCGCACTGTGCACACTCACAGCAAGCACGAATACAGTCCTCCGACCAACTTCCATTGGCAGATAAAAAGGATTCGAACTGCTCCGCCGCAAATTCCGGTTCGCCATTTGCCTTAAGCTCACGGGCATAATAAAGAGTGCCACGCAGGGAAAGCTTTTCTCCTTGCTCTATCATGCGGCGGTATATATTAAGGTTGCGCTTGCTGTCTGTTGGTGTTGCTTTTGTGTGGGTAATGCATATATCGGACTTGAGAAGCTTGCCGTATAGCGGGATTGCCTCGTGGACAGGCTCTGACCATGTGTAGCCACGCTCACGCTTTAACAGGCGCTCACGTAAGTAGGAGAACACAACCACCCCGTCCTCATCAAAGCCCACGTTATAGGGCATTAACACAGCATCAATTTGAGTGTCAAGGCTTTCCTTTAGGGCTTGCAGCTTCGCTAAATCCTTAGGCGCAATGACATCATCGGCGTCAAGCCACATTATATAGTCGCAGGTTGCTTTAGAAAAGGAGTAGTTGCGTGCCTTGGAAAAGTCATCTATCCATGTGAAGTCGTATATTTTATCAGTGTAGTGAGCTGCAATTTCCTTTGTTGCGTCGGTAGAGCCTGTGTCGATGATTATAAGCTCATCAATAGCAGCCATCACAGAATCAAGACAATGTGCAAGGTTTTTCTCCTCATTTCTTACAATCATTGCAAGTGAAATAGTAATCATTTTTCCCCTCCGTTGGTGTTTTCCGTTTTATGTCTGTATTTGGTACATATTATGTTGTTAGATAATATAACGCCACTTATGGCTTGAATGTACCCTGTAATGCTGCACAACAAAACAATGTCGTTTTTGTGATATGTGTAGAATTAAAAAAACTTTTCATTTTCGCGTCACATAATCGATTTTTAAATGGTTATTATAAGTAGACGCGGTATTTACTAATTTTTATTATGATGCCCAACGTCTAAAAACGATACTTCCTCTATTCGATACTTCCTTTGATGATGCGGTAGGCAGTAATGCTTGCCGTATTGTCATATCTTTTTATATTTTTTTCAGTGTTAAATAATTGTTTACTCCTTTATCCCTTGTTTTTATTAATACATAGCGTTATAATATAAGAAATGCAATATTTATACTGACATAAATTTATTGAAAGAAAAGGATTGCTACCAATGGAAAATACCAAAAAGGCAAATGTGCTCCTGGTTTACCCCGACTATTTTGAATGGAGCTCTAAATCAAAAAATTCAGGGGGGAATTACAGCGAGGGACTTGCTTCAATATCCGCTGTTTTAAAAGCAGCAGGGCATAGCGTATCGCTACTGCATCTTTTCTACGCTCACACTAAGGAAGAATTCCAAGAGAAAATCCGTGATAAGGGCTATGACCTAATCGGATTTTCAACTCGCACCACCGCTTTTGAGGAAGTTCAGCAAATGGCTATCTGGACTAAGGAAGCCACTAATGCTTTTGTATACTGCGGCGGCTATCATTGCACACTTGTCCCTGATGAGGTGCTTGCTTGCGAGGGCATTGACGCGGTTTGCATAGGCGAGGGCGAATATCCCACGAGGGAGCTTTGCGACCGCTTTTTTGAGGGCAACTTCTACGATATACAAAGCATGTACTTTAAGGTAAACGGCGAAATTATCCGCAATCCTGTCGCACCGCTGATTGAAAACCTTGATGAGCTGCCAATCCCCGACTTTGACCTCTTTGATTACCCAAACCTTGCGCATTGCCGCACAAAGGCAGCAATTGTCATGATGTCAAGAGGCTGCTTGTTCAGCTGTACCTACTGCGGCAACTCGCAGTTTAGACAGGTATATCCTAACAAAAAGCATTATGCGCGCTTCCGTTCGCCGGAAAATGCGATTTTGTATCTTGAAACCCTGCTTGAAAAGTACCCATGGATTGAGTTTATCAACTTCCGTGATGCGATTTTTAATATGTATTCAGACTGGTTTGATACTTTTATTGAGATGTATAAGGAGCGTATCCACCTGCCCTTTACTGGGAATTTGCGCCTAGACATTATGACAGAGGACACAATTCGCCGCATGGCAGAGGCCGGATGCTACATGATTGATGTGGGCGTTGAATCCGGTGATGAAGAAATCCGCCGCAAGTACCTGCGCCGAATGATGACAGATGAGCAGATGAAAAACGCATTTTCTTGGTTTAGAAAGTATGGTATCACCTCCCTAACCTATAACATAGTAGGGCTACCTCATGAGGACCTACATAAAGCGCTAAAAACAATAAAGCTAAACGTAGACCTTGATGCAGACAGAGTAATCCCCAATATCTTTTACCCATACCCAATGACAGTGTTGCGCGATATCGCTAAGGAAGCAGGCTTTTTGCCTGATGTTATACCCCCCGATACAAAGGTTGCACTAAAGCAGGAGAACTTCCCTGAGCATGAGGTGCTTTTTGCCTCGAACTACTTCCTGCACTTTCTCAAGTCTTATAAGCGTGCGCGCAAAATGCCGAAATGGCTTGGCAAGCGCTATGAAAAATGGCTTGACAGAGTATTTGTCAGCAAGTACACCCCTCGCAAATTTCTCAATTTCTGCTCTGATGTTAAATCAGGTTTTATTTCAGGGCTAAAGCGTTTCTTGGTTACCAAACTGCCTAACTTCTATGTATGGCTACGCAGAGTCAAGAATGGTACTCCTAAGACTGCAACTAAGTAATAAGTAAAACAAATACGCCGCTTCAGTTATTGAAGCGGCGTATTTTTTATGTATTTGTATTTGTATTTTATAAGTTTAGTAGTGAGGC
Organism: uncultured Oscillospiraceae bacterium; assembly: GCA_964560565.1. GTDB lineage: Bacteria > Bacillota > Clostridia > Oscillospirales > Ruminococcaceae > CAZLMF01. Next base: position 23,391 of record CAZLMF010000009.1, on the reverse strand, counting down.
TGCGTTTTCATAGTAGATAAGGGATTTTTCTCGCTCTGTGAGGGAAATGCTCTCAATAAGTGAGATTACATCAGTAGTTTTATTCCACGGGCAGTCACTTGCAAGGAGGATTCTATCCGCACCGTGGTGCTTTATTATGCGCTCAAGCTGAGTAGGCTCTATTAATCCCACCAAAAAAGAGGTGTCTAGATAGCAGTTTGTCCCCACTAAATAGCGTTCCACATCGTCCCATAGCTTATTGCCTCCTAAATGCGCTAGCACAAGCTTAAGCCCGGGTATGCGCTCGATAATGCCTCTTGCCGACTGTGGTGTGGCATGGATAAGGTCAGGGGAAACATCGTCAAAGCCCATGTGGAATATCACGATTAGCCCTAGTTCCTCGCATCTTTTTAGCAAGGGCAAAATTCTTTCGTCATCGAGCATAAAGCCTTGATAGTCAGGATGGAGCTTTATGCCCTTTAGTCCGTAGGAAGCGATGGCGTCAAGCTGCGAAAGTGCATCCTCCGCTAGGGGGAAAACGCTACCAAAGCTTATTATACTGCCACCATTTACTTGTGCCGCCCAAGAATTGACTATATCCTGCTGGGTGGGCTTAGTTGCAACGGGGAGCATTACACCATAATCTATCCCCCATTCCTTAAGCTTTGAGATGGTATCAGTAATTGTGCCGTCGGTGTAGGGGGAAAGATTGGCGGTTTGCGCAAGGGTGGAAACTGCACGCTCTGCAATTTTGTCCGCATAAGCGTGACAATGAAAATCAATATACACTTAATTCGTCCCTTTGCTGGTTATTTTGGCGGTGCTTTCACCTTCCCTGTTTTTATTTTACCTTGAAGCTCGGGAACAGGGGGAACTTCATTTTTAGGAAAGTGAGAAATTCTATTGCTTTCTGTGCCATGGGGCTGTCTGGGGTCGGGTCTGCGCATTCCTGCTTTTGCCATTGCTTGCATACTCCTTTCAGATTACACTGCTGATGGCATTAGTATGCTTAGCTTTCAGGGGAATATTCAACTTATACGCTTACCGGGGTTGCCTGCCACACGGGCATTGTCTTCAACGTTAAAGGTCACAACGCTGCCCGGGGTAATAATGCAGTTTGAACCGATTTCAACACCCTTTACAATGACTGCGCCCGCACCGATTGTAGTGCCGCTGCCGATAGTAGAACCTGCGCCGAGCACTGCCCCTGCTTCTATATGGGCAAAGGAGGCTATATCGCATTTTGGCTCGATTATTGCGCCAGTGCCAATTATAACAAGGCGGGAAATGCTTGCAAGTGCGCCAATTGACGCACGCTTGCCCACATATACTCCTACGTCAAAGGAAGCGTCGGAGGAAAATGTCGCAGAGGGGTCGATAATAATTGGCACACGAAAACCTGCTCTTTGAGCGCTATCATATAAAAGCTCACGCTCAACGCTATTTGTAATGCCCCCCACTGAAACAAATGCATAGGGCACACCGCTTTCACGAATCTCCGAAAGCTTTTCGCAGTTGCCAAGCACACGATATCCCATGATAATATCGCCTTGTAAAATTGGGTTATTGTCGATTAGCCCTGCAATTTCAAGTTTACTTATGGAATTTAGGGAATCAATTACACTGATTGCGTGAGTCCCTGCTCCAATGAGTATAATCTTGCTCATTTCCTCACCGTTCCCTTCATAGAAGTTTTCAAAGAAAAAAGGGGCGCAAACGCCCCTTTTTTTTATCCCATTATTACATCTACGTTGTGTATTTTTCCATCTGAGAATACGGGGAGTATATTTCCATCAATCTGCTTCCCATCAACAGTAACGCTCTTGATACCCTTACAAACGTGGTCGGGGTTGCTGATCTTGATTTCGTAAGTTGCATTCCTAAATGTGCGGCTAACTTTAAATCCATCCCACTCCGCTGGTATGCATGGGTCAATTTCAAGCCCTGTATAGTTAGGCTTTATGCCTAAAATCCACTGGGATATAGCCACGAAATTCCACGCCGCAGTTCCTGTTAGCCAGCTGTTCTTCGCCTCGCCGTGACGCTTTGCGTCCTTGCCAGCAACCATTTGAGCGTAAACATAAGGCTCTGTGCGATGTAATTCGCTTATATCCTCAAGGTATGCAGGAGCAATTTTCTTGTAGTACTCGTATGCAAGCTCACCACGTCCGATTTCAGCCTCAGCGCAGATTATCCAAGCGTTGTTGTGGCAGAATATGCCTGCATTTTCCTTATATCCTCCCGGATAAGTGGAAATCTCACCATACTCGATGTAGTACTTTGTATACGCAGGGTTGTTAAGCACAAGCCCATAGGGGGTGTCAAGGTGCTTGCGGACATTGTCCATAGTGAGTACGTCTGTGCCGTCCTCTTTGCCGAGTCCACTCATAACGCAGAATCCCTGTGGCTCGATGAATATCTTGCCTTCCTCGCATTCCTTTGAGCCTATCTTATTGCCATAGTAGTCATAGGCACGCAGGAACCATCCTCCGTCAAAGCCATCCTTCATAATAGCTTTACGCATAGCGTCAATATGGCCCTTTGCGGCATCAGCTTCATCGTTTAGACCCTTTTGGCGGCACATTGCAACATATTCAGGCCCGATAAAGGTGAACATACCAGCAATCATAACGCTTTCAGCGGTTCTGCCCTCTTGGTTTGCGGTGGTTTGGAAACTCTCGCCCGGTGTGGAGCTAAAGCAGTTGAGGTTTAGGCAGTCATTCCAGTCAGCACGTCCGATAAGAGGTAGTCCGTGAGGGCCTACATTATTGACAACGTGGTAGAATGCACGCTTCATGTGGTCAAGCATTGAATCCGCCTTGGTAGGGTCGTTTACATAGTCGACCTGCTCGTCCAAAATAGCGAAGTCCCCTGTTTCCTTGATATATGCGGAGGTGGCAAGGATCATCCATAGTGGATCGTCGTTGAAGTCCGAGCCTGCCTCATTATTGCCCTTCTTGGTAAGTGGCTGATATTGGTGGTATGCGCCACCGTCTTCAAGCATGGTAGCTGCAAGGTCAAGCAAGCGCTCCCTTGCGCGCTCAGGAATTTGATGCACAAAGCCCAGTAAATCCTGATTGCTATCTCTAAAGCCCATTCCCCTGCCAATTCCGCTTTCAAAATAGCTTGCAGAACGTGACATGTTAAAGGTCACCATGCACTGATATTGATTCCATATATTGACCATGCGATTTAGCTTATCATCGGGGCTGTCCACTGTATACTGGGTAAGTAGCGCATTCCAATGCTCATTAAGTTCAGCTAAAAGCTTATCAGCTTTTTCGGGAGTATCGCATAGGGCAATCATTTCCTTAGCGGTCTTTTTGTTGATAGCGCCCGATTTTGCTCCGTTTTCGAACTTTTCATCATTGGGGTTTTCAACGTAGCCAAGCATGAATACAAGCTCACGGCTCTCACCGGGTGCAAGCTCAATGTCAATGCTGTGGGACGCAATAGGCGCCCAACCGTCAGCAACGGACATGTTCGACTTGCCTGCTGTGACCGCTTGTGGGCTTTCAAAGCCGTTGTAAAGCCCCATGAACGACTCGCGGTCGGTGTCATAGCCTGTTATAGGGGTGTTTACTGTATAGAATGCGTAATGGTTGCGGCGCTCTCTGTACTCGGTTTTGTGATAGATTGTCGAGCCGTCGATTTCAACCTCGCCGATATTGTAGTTGCGCTGGAAGTTTGTCATATCGTCAAGGGCATTCCACAAGCACCACTCAGCAAAGCTAAACAGTGTCAGCTTCTTTGTGGCGTTGGTTTCGTTGGTAATAACAAGCTTTTGAACTTCACCGTTGAAGTCCTGAGGAACAAAGAATGTAGCTTTTGCGCTAACTCCTCCACGCTTGCCCTCGATTATGGTATAGCCCATGCCGTGCCTGCATTCGTAGGAATCAAGCTCAGCCTTAACCGGTGACCATCCCGGCGACCAAATGTCGCCTTCATCGTTAATGTAGAAGTATCTTCCTCCCACATCAACAGGGACGTTGTTGTAGCGGTAGCGTGTAATTCTGCGCATACGGGCATCCTTGTAAAAATGATATCCGCCGGCAGTGTTTGAAATCAACGAGAAAAACGCCTGTGTGCCTAGGTAGTTAATCCATGGGTATGGGGTTTGTGGGGAGGTTATAACATACTCCCTTTGCTTATCATCAAAATATCCGAACTTCATTGTAAGCCTCCTCAAAATCACTTGGTATAATTATAGTATAACTAAGCCCTTTATTCAAGTGCTGAAAACGTTTAATAAAAAATATACTTTTGTTTTACTTATAAAAGTGATGAGAGACTTTCGCCCCTCATCACTTTAATGAGCTTTCGCACTTTTAAATTTATACTGAGCTACGCTCAAGCCATATACTGCCAATGTCAAGGGCGTCGTATAGCCCTCCTCTGTCACTTGTCTTAACTATCATGTCAGCTGCGTTTGTGGCAGGGTCTGTTGAAATCATCTGCACACGAACCTTTGTAGCAACATCGAGCTTGTCAAGCTTTGTAGTTTCAATGATAGTGAGCATCACAACATAGTCATCCGTCATATTGCCATAATATAGTGTGTTGCCATTCCTCAATAGCGGCAAGCCCTTATAACTAAAGAATTCCTCTTTTTTTGTCTGCTCATTCCCTTTGCTTTTCTCGTTCGCTTTAGCTGTCATAGCATAACCCCCTTCTACTTAAGTATATCACACCTTATCCGCAAAATTCCATGAAAATAGGCACAAGTAAAGATTTTTCAAATAAATACTTCCTGCCTAATAAGAAGTAAGCGCATTTACCATGACATATTCATTTCTTTTCCATTTAGAACATTTTCAATATTCTCTTCAAGTCTTGTGATGTAGTTCTTTGATGCAATAAATCTAGCTTCACCATTATAAACAACCTGAACATACCTGTCATTTAGAGGCAAGAACTCGATAACCTCGCTGCCTTGCTCGGTGTCCCTATAAACGAAGGTGAACTTAGCGATAGCATCATTTTCGTTCGCGTCGGTATTTACTCCCTCGATTACACCCTTTAGCAAAAACTGATAGAAGCCCTTAAAGATTTTCTCGTCAATTTCCTGTTGTCCATACTTGAAGGTCGATTTATCTGCATCGCCTAAGATGTCAAAGCGGTATTCCTCGCCCTCATATTCAACCTGCGCATACTCAATATCATAGATGTAGGGCAGCACAACAAGCCTTGACATAAGCCCCATCGGCTCGATTGTTACCCAAGGCAGGGACTCGGGGGCAATTGCGTATACAACATCGATACCCTCAAGCATTGCATAATAGCCTGTGGTAGTGGTGATTGAAGGCTCACCCTCCTTGCCCTCGGTGGTGACAGTGATGGTATTACCAATCTTTAGCTCGTAAAATTGCTGTCCACTTGTGAGCTTAACGGTACAAAATGGCGTATCAAGCCCATATTCAGCAAGCTGCTCGGACGTGGGTGCAGGCATTATAGCCTCTTTTGCGGTAAGCCCAAACATCCCGTAAAGGGTGTTGGTGGTCTTGCCAATGTCTAATATTGCGTCTACGGGGCTTTTCAATACATGCTCAGAGAATACGCCCTTTTCATCATCTCCCACGGGGACATAGGAAAGAATTATTGGCTTATCCATGTTCTCACGCTCGATGATAAGCTCGTTTACTGTGGGCATTGCATCCTGCGAATACGCAGGTACAAGGCCTTTGCCTATAAATGAATACTTGACTGCAAGGAAGTCGTTTAAATAGCTCTGCCTTACCACATATACGGTTTTCTCACCCTTCAGGCAAACATAGTATTGATTGCCTGTTGGAGTGGCATTGCCTACTAGAAACTCATGGGTAGTATTCTCCGCATCGTTTATTGCCACCTTGACGGTAGCCTGTGGCTGGGTAAGCCCATACTTACTCAAATCTTCCGCTTCCTGCTCCACTGTGTCCGTTGCTGTAACTGATGCTGCGGAATTCGCAATGGATGAGGTGGCAGAGGTGTCAATGGAATAGTCGACTAAGTCCTCAACTGCCCATTTTGACGTTCCAAGCCTTTTAACTCTATAGTTTCCTGTTGCATTAGTCACATCTATGCTCAGCACATCGTCTGCATCATGCTTAAATAGCACAACTGAAGTGGTGGATATATCCGATGAAGTTTCCCCCTCACCGTCATTCATACTTGTAACAGCAAGCACTACAAGTGCAACAACAAGCGCCATTAGAACAATGCTGCCGATAAGCAGATTCTTGTATCTTTTACTCATCGATGACGCCGCCTAACCCATGTCACCACTCCGGTAATAATAACCGCAGCGGGAACTATGATTACAAACACCCATGACAATGTATCTGCTTGCCCCTCGGACAGGGAAAGCATACTCGCCTCAAGGCTCTTAGGAGCGATAACTATTCCTCCCTCGCGACCGGCAATACCGTTGAAAAGCGAAATTGTGTAGTCGGCATTGTTTACACCCGGCATGCTGAGGAAATATTCATCAAAGAAGTATGCTGAGCCCACTGCAATAATATTGCTCTGTGTATGAGGCTCGCTCTCCAAGTAAAGCTTGCGTGAAAGAACTACTGTGCCGTAGCTGCCTGTGGTGGTGGCATCGGCGGTTGTCCAATCTTCATCTGCATCTGTAGGGCGAAGTGTAGCTGAATCGTAGGTGCTTACAAGCACTTCAACCTCGCGTATGCCCTTACCTGCCCATAGCACATTGACAGGTCGGCTGTTTGCCACCATAACAGGATTTTTAGCAGTTTTCAAGTCCTGAGTATAAAGCTTGCCGGAGATTTGATGTAGGTTGTAGTAAACTGAGCCATAAGAATTGCTTGTGTTAGTCTCAGCTATAACTTCGTAGCCTATATCAATTCCCCACTCCTCCAAATATGCGTCAAGCATAGGAAGGTCGGGCTGGTCAGCATTCGCAACGTAGATTAAAGTCTTGCCAAACTTGCCCCCATTATCAAGCCATGTGTCAAGCTTGTCAATCATTGCATCGGTATAGTCATAGCGTGGAGCAACCAGCATTGCAAAGTTAGCCTCAGGGTCAAGCTCCTCGCTGATAATATCTATATCAGTGACAACATAGCTGTTCTTTGAAAGCAGCGACTCAAGATAACCAAGCTCAAGTTCTTCACGTCCGCCGAGGATTTGCACGGTTTCAGGGGACTGATCTGTGACATACATAAGGGCTGATACCAGCTCCTGCTCAGCTTTTGAGGAGTCAATACTTTGCATCTGACCGTAGTTATTGTAAGTTATGTTGAACATATCAGAAATCGCCATAACCCTATATCTCTTTGCGGACTCGACAATGATTTGCCCCTCTGATATTGTTCCCTCATAATCTGCAACAAAATCAGGGTTTTGAAGCAAGTCCACATACTTAACGGATATATCCTTGCCGTGAATGGCAAAGTTTTTGATTATCTCATTAAGGTGCTGTGTGTATACGCCTGTGGAGGCGGCAAATTTAGCTTCCTCAGCAGTAATTACAATGGTAATTTTCTCGGTAATGTCATCTAGGAATTCCTCAGTTTCGTCACTGATGTCGAATATTTGATTGTCTGTAAGGTCTACCTTGACAGGCAGACGGTCAACCAGCATAATTGCAACTATGTTAAACACTACAACCGCAGCGATGAAAATCACTGTCATTATGGTTGCAACACTTCCGTACTTGAATTTGCGGCTTTTGAAAAGCTTATTAAACATTAGCATACCCCTTTCCTAAGCCCAGCGGCGGCGTTCAAGCACACGGATTGTGAGAAAATTAAACACAACCGCAAAGCTTATGAAGAACAGCACGCTTGAGAAGTTGAATATTCCAACGGCGAATTCGTTGTACTTATCCGTAAAGGACAGTGCATACACAGCATCGCTTAGGAATTTGATTGGGATAGCCGCTGCTATCATATCAATAAGCATGAATATCATTAAAATTGCAAAGCCGCCAACAGCTGCAATAATTTGATTTTCAGTAAGGCTTGATACAAAAATGCCTATTGCTATAAATGCAGCTCCTAAGAGCAGCATCCCTACGATATTTCCAAATACCACTGACCATGAAACAGCTCCAAAACCTGAAAGCACCACTGCATATACAAGTGTAACTGCAACGCCTAGAGAAAAAATCAAAAAGGCTGCAAGGAACTTCCCTACTACAATTCCTGTTATAGTGACAGGAGATGTTAAAAGCAGTTGGTCAGTTTTTTGACGCTTTTCCTCGCTCATTAGTCGCATTGTAAGTACAGGAACAAGGAAAACAAGTATTGTGAACATGCTCACAAACACACCCGATAGGTCGGTGGTCGAACGCGCTAGGGTATAGCTTTTAAGGAATAAGCCCGAAAAGATATAGAATATAGCAAGGAAAGCATATCCAACGGGAGAGGAGAAATATGAGCCTAGCTCCCTGCGAAAGATTGCTATCATAGCTGCTCACCTCCGTTTGCTGATTTAGATTCGATTTCCTGAGCCTTTTGGCGCTTTGCCTTTTGGCTGCGCTTCACCGACGCTGAATCCTCGTCAAAATAGTTATCTTCAAGGGTAAGCTTTAGGAATATATCCTCAAGGCTCAGCTCGTTTGTTTTAAGCAGCATAATAGGCCAGTTACGAGCGCTTAGACGCATGAACATCTCACGGCGAACGTCCGTACCCTCAACTGAATCAAGGGTATACTCAACTACGCCTCCCTCATGGGGGCGCACTGTGGAGACCTTAACCATTCCAGGGATTGAGGACAGCTGTTTCTTAACCTCAACCTCAGGACCTTCAATGCAAACGGTAAGCCTATGGTCGGCAGAAAGGTCATGGGATAGGTTGTCCGCGGTGTCATCAGCTACGATTTTGCCGTGGTTGATTACAATTACCCTGTCACATACCGCCTGCACCTCTGAAAGAATATGGCTTGAGAGAATGACGGTATGAGCCTTACCAAGATTACGGATAAGGCTGCGGATTTCGATAATCTGTTTAGGGTCAAGTCCAACAGTCGGCTCGTCAAGAACTAGCACCTTCGGGTTGCCGATTAAGGCTTGTGCAAGCCCTACACGCTGGCGATAGCCCTTGGAAAGGTGCTTTATAACGCGGTTGTACACATCTTCAATCTTCACTACATTGCATACCTCATTAATATGAGTTCTGCGAGGAAGAGTGCATTTCTTTAAGTCGTAAACAAAGTCAAGATATGCCCGAACGGTCATATCCATGTATAGCGGTGGATGCTCCGGTAAATATCCGATATTCTGCTTTGCCTCAACAGGGCTTTCAAGCACGTCGATGTTGTTAATCATCGCCTTGCCCTCATTTGAGGAAAGATAGCCGGTAAGGATATTCATGGTGGTGGACTTCCCTGCGCCGTTTGGGCCTAGAAAGCCGAGAATCTCGCCTTCATTAACAGAGAAGGATACACGATCAACAGCAATTTTATCGCCGTATCTCTTGGTAAGTTCTTTTACCTCTATCACTAGATTATTACCTCCTTGAACTTTTTTACTGCGGATTAGTTTGCTTCTTTACTGATTTACAGATTTACAAATTTACACACTTTTAACTTACATATATATTTTAGAATGAACACACAGGTATATAGCAAAGCTGCGTTTATATATTTTTCAACAGCTCTATGCCCTTTTTAATTCTTTGGATACTATCAGCCTTGCCTACTATTTTGCAAAGCTCAATTCCGCCGCCTGGGGTAAAGGATTTCCCTGATAATGCACAGCGCAGTGGCCATAGGATAAAGCCGTTTTTGACTTCAAGCTTTTCAATCAGCGCAAAAAGCACCTCATGTATGCTGTCGGTTGACCAGTCCTCAAGTCCTTCAAGGACGGGCAGTATCTCTGCTAGTGCTGTAAGAGAGGTTTCCTCATTGGTTTTCATCTTTTTGTGAACATAAAGCTCTGCCGAATACTCGGGCAGCTCATCTATAAAGTCCACCTGTTCAGGGATGTCGGTAAATACCTCGCATCTTGGCTGGAGCACGCTGCAAAGGGTGTCAATATCAGCATCCTCACGCTTGCAGGTTTGACGGATATATGGTATCACATGCTTTTTAAATGTGTCAGCATCCATAGCCCTCACATACTCGGCATTTATCGCTTTAAGCTTCAACGGGTCGAATATTGCAGGAGACTTTGCAAGCCCTGAAATATCAAATACCTCCATAAGCTCGTCAAGGGTATAAAGCTCACGCTCGCCCTTTGGCGACCAACCAAGGAGTGCTGTATAATTAAGGATTGCCTCGGTCAAATAGCCCTGCTCAAGCATATCCTCAAAGCTCGGATCGCCCTTGCGCTTAGAGAACTTATTCTGGGAGTCACGCATAATGGGAGAAACATGGATATAGGTCGGCACTTCCCAACCAAACGCCTTATATAGCAGGTTATATTTAGGTGTGGAGGACAAATATTCATTGCCCCTTACAACGTGGGTAATACCCATGAGGTGGTCATCCACAACATTTGCAAAGTTATAGGTAGGCATGGAATCCGCTTTAATGAGGATTTGGTCATCTAAGACGGAGTTTTCAACAGTGATGTCCCCAAATATTTCATCGTGGAAGGTTGTTGTGCCATCTAGGGGCATTCTCTGCCTGATTACATAGGGCGTGCCTTTCTTTAGATGCTCCTCGACTTCCTCCTTGGAAAGGTCTCTGCAATGGCGGTCGTACATGGGGGCAATGGAGCTTGCCTGCTGAATTTTACGCACTTCATCAAGCCTTTCCTTGCTGCAAAAGCAGTAGTAGGCATGACCGCTGTCAATGAGCTGCTTAGCATAATCCTTAAACATACCCATACGCTGGCTTTGAATATACGGGCCGACAGGACCGCCAATATCGGGGCCTTCATCCCAGTTAAGCCCCGCCTTACGCAGGGTGTCGTATATTACCTCGGTTGCGCCTTCAACGTAGCGCCCTTGGTCGGTATCCTCAATGCGAAGAATAAAATCGCCGCCGTTTTGCTTTGCAATTAGGTAGGTATAAAGGGCGGTGCGAAGATTGCCCAAATGCATATAGCCTGTTGGACTTGGCGCATAGCGTGTGCGTACCTTACTCATCATTATCTCTCCTTGTTTGCTTGCTCTGTGTCACTGAGTATCTGAGCCTTTAGCTCTTCAAGACCATTAAACTTGCGCTCGTTGCGTATAAAATCACGTAGTCTAACGGTTACCCTTTGCCCGTATAAATCCTTGTTAAAATCAAGTATATGGGTTTCAATTATTGGGGTGAAGTTGTCCCCTGCGGTGGGCTTAATGCCTATGTTGGTGATGGAGGGGTATTCCTTGCCGTCAATTATGCTGGTGGAGGCATAAACGCCAAACTTCGGCAAAAGCTGGTTTTCGTGTGCTTGCTGATTTATGGTGGGGAATCCGATTGTCCTCCCAAGCCTTGTGCCATGTATAACCTTTAGTCTTAGGGTGAACTCAAAGCCGAGCATTTCATTTGCGGCGGCGATGTTCCCCTGCTTTATATATTCCCGTATCGCTGTGGAGCTTACTGTCTTGTCGCCTTGCCTTACAGCCGGGCAAATAATCACGTTTATATCATGCTCGGCACAAAGCCTCGCAAGTTCCCTACTATCTCCCTTTGCATTCTTGCCAAAGTGGAAATCCTCGCCGCAAACGGCTGCCCCGGCATTGAACCTTCCGATAAGTATTTCCTCGACAAAAGCCTTTGGCGAAAGCTCATGCAGTGAATCAAAATCCGGGGTGAAAATATATTCTATCCCCATTTCCTCGAGCATTTCAAGCTTTAGCTCAAAGGGCATTATGCTCATTGCGCCCTTTGATGGAAGGCAATTGGTGGTGTCAAAGGTGAAAACTGCGGGGGAGAGCCCCTGCTTGCTGCAATCTATTGCACCTTGCAGCACCGCTCTATGCCCCTTATGGAGCCCGTCAAATAGCCCAAGGGCGACGGCTGTCTTTTTGGTGGGTGCTTGATTTTTAGTAGTTAGGTCTATCATGCTTTCTCCAATTTGCTCTTATGTTTTTTATATTTAGCTTTATCGTATAAAAAAGGTTTGCTTTATAACCAGCTCATTTTTCTCATTTATTGTGGCAAGTCCTATTAGCTCATTTTCATCGTAAACGGTGTGAATTTCGCCTGTGCCTGTGAAATCAACTCTCCCTGCATCCAACCGTATGCCACATTTGAACATTCCAGCTTGCTTTGGGTCTAAAACTGCCTTAGGATAAGCCTCAAACACACGGTCAAGAGAGAGGATTTTGCCTTCCAGCTCGCCCTTTTCGCTAAGCCCTTGTGCCTGCTCAATGGTTATGCAGTCCTCAAGTGTGAAACCAGATGACCTTGTCCTTACAAGCTCGGTCATAGTCGCCCCACAGCCTAAAATTTCACCCATATCATGTATTATGGTGCGTATATATGTTCCCCTTGAGCACTGGATGTTAAGTGTCCCCTCGCCGATTTCAGGGGAAAATTCCTCTAGGCTAATGGCGTGGATAGTGGCTTTTCTTGTTTTGCGCTCGACTTCAATCCCCTGCCTTGCAAGGTCGTAAAGCCTTTGCCCGTTTACCTGTACAGCGGAATACATTGGCGGCAGCTGTTCTATTTCACCCTCAAAGCTTTTTAGAACATTTACAAGGGTTGCGTTATCTATCCCTGCAAAGTCTGTATCGCTTGTGAGGACAGTGCCGGTAATATCCTGTGTATCGGTGGAAATACCAAGCTTAAAGCCTGCTTTGTAAGCTTTGATGTCGTCTGGCATCATGTCGCTTGCTTTAGTGGCAAGTCCGAAAAATAGCGGTAAAACTCCCGTTGCCATCGGGTCGAGTGTGCCTCCGTGACCAATGCGCCTCATACGGGATATTCCACGCATTTTAGCGATAACATCAAAAGAAGTAAACCCCTTTGGCTTGTTTATGCAAATTATCCCGTTCATTTTCTCTCACTCAAATAGGGAGAAAGCGCCTTCTCAACTGCGGCTAGAACAATTTTCTTTGTATCTTCAAGGGTTGCGCTAATTTGACAGCCTGCCGCCCTAGCGTGTCCTCCCCCTCCAAGGGTTTGGCATACCTCGGACACGTTCACAATGTCAGATGAGCGCATGGAAATCTTATAGTAGTTGTCATCACGCTCTTTTATGGTGATGCCCACATGAACGCCTTCAACTTGACGAGGCAAGTTGGAAAGTCCGTCGAACTCCTCCTCGCTTACTCCAGCGTCCTCCATTAAATTCTTTGTAAGTATGACCATACAGCACATATCCTTCAGGAAAAATTCCATGCTGTCTATTATCTTTTTCTCTGCGATTAGCCTGTTCTTAGTCTTTAAGTCAAACATTAAATGGTTAATCATTGCAAAGTCAATTTTATGTGAAATTAAACTTGCGGCTATTTCATGGGTGCGCACGGTGGTGTTGCCGTACTTAAAACAGCCTGTGTCGGTTGCAATGCCTGTGTAAAGGCATTTTGCAATGTTATTGTCAATCTCCACCCCAAGCTCATGGATAAGACCATAGACAACTTCACAGGTAGCTGCTGCTTTTGAGTCTAACAGGGTTTGAGCCGCATAAAAGGTGTTGGAGATGTGGTGGTCAATGCAAAGGTCAACGCTATCCTTATAAACAGAAAGCTTGTCCCCTAACAGCTGAACATCAGCAATATCCACAGCTATTATTGTAAGAGGTTCAAAGTCCTGTGGCTTATAGCTCTCAAACAAAAATAAGTATCGCAGGGGAAGCTCCTCTGAATTGATAACATTCGCCGACTTGCCCATAAGCCTCAGCGCCCTTGCAAGGGCAAAGCCTGAGCCTAGGGTATCCCCGTCGGGATTTACATGAGTAAGAATCAGGAAGTTGTCACGCTCCCTGAGCATTTGGGCTGCCTGCGAAATAGTAGTGCTTTTACCCATAATACTCCTCCAATCAGTCCTTGTTAATTTTATTGAGCATATTGCTTATATATGATGAGTGCTCAATAGAATCATCCGCTATAAACTTAAGCTCAGGGCATACTCTCATTCGAAGCTTTGCATTTAGCTCCCTTTTGATAAAACCCTGCGCGCTTTCAAGCCCACGGACTGCCTCCTTAGCCGCAGCAATTCCGTCAAGGCTGCTGATATATACCTTGGCAAAGGATTTATCCCCTGCCACCTCGCAACGGACAACACTTAGCATTGTGCCTATGCGTGGGTCCTTGAGGATTGGAATTATTGCACTTATTTCACGTCTTAAATCCTCGGCAAATCTGTCAGCCTTATAGTTTGGCATTTTTATACCTCCTGAGTGGGCAGCTTAGCTGCTAATCCTTATATTCCTCCATGATGAACGCTTCAAATATATCCCCTTCCTTTAGGTCGGAGAACCTATCAAGCCCTATTCCGCATTCGTAGCCCTCTGCTACTTCCTTGACATCGTCCTTAAAGCGGCGCAGGGAGTCAATCTTATCCTCAGCGACAACAATACCGTCACGCACAACACGAATCTGGCACTGCCTTGTGACTTTTCCGCTTAGTACATACGAGCCTGCAATTATGCCTGCTCCTGTAACCTTGTATACCTGGCGCACTTCAATGCGACCTAGAATATTCTCGCGGAACTTAGGTGCAAGCATGCCCTTCATAGCGGCGGAAATTTCCTCTATTGCGTCATATATTACACGATATGTCTTTAGCTCAATGCCCTCATTCTTAGCCTGCTCAAGGGCAATCACGTTCGGGCGCACATTAAAGCCTACTATGATAGCACCTGAAGCATTTGCAAGCATAACGTCACTTTCGTTAATTGCGCCTACACCGCCGTGAATAACACGCACTCGAACCTCTTCGTTTGAAAGCTTTTCAAGGGACTGGCGAACAGCCTCAACTGAGCCTTGAACGTCTGCCTTGACTATAATCCCAAGCTCCTTAACTTCGCCCTGCTCAATATGGCTAAATAGATTTTCAAGTGTAACCTTCTGATAGCGGCTAAACTCCTCTTGCTTTGCCTCGTGCTTACGCTGCTCAGCTAGCTCCTTTGCAAGGTGCTCATCTGCTACCGCATTGAGTATATCTCCTGCTGCAGGAACTTCTGCAAGGCCCATAATCTCAACAGGAACTGAAGGCCCTGCCTCTGTCACTATATTGCCCTTGTCGTCGGTCATTACACGCACACGCCCAATTGCAGTGCCTGCAATGATGACATCCCCTGTGCGAAGTGTGCCGTTTTGCACAAGCACAGTGGCAATAGGACCTCTGCCCTTATCAAGCCTTGCCTCGACAACTGCGCCCTTTGCAAGGCGTGCCGGATTAGCTTTAAGCTCCATGACCTCTGAGATTAGGTTGATGTTTTCAAGCAGATCATCAAAACCAAAACCTGTTGCGGCGGATACGGGAACACATATAGTGTCGCCTCCCCATTCCTCAACTACAAGCCCATGCTCGGTAAGCTCTTGCTTGATGCGCTCGGGGTTTGCAGTTTCTTTGTCCATTTTATTGATGGCAACTATTATGCCAACATTTGCAGCCTTAGCGTGGTTAATAGCCTCTACTGTCTGAGGCATAATTCCGTCATCAGCAGCTACAACTATAATTGCAATATCTGTGACACTTGCACCTCTTGCACGCATTGAAGTAAACGCTGCATGACCAGGGGTGTCAAGGAAAGTAATCATCTTTCCACCTGAATTGACACGATAAGCGCCAATATGCTGTGTTATGCCTCCTGCCTCGGATGCGGTAACATTAGCATGACGAATGCGGTCAAGCAAGGATGTCTTACCGTGGTCAACGTGGCCCATTACAACCACAACAGGACTTCTTGGCTGAAGATTGCTGCTGTCTTCTGCTTGCTCGTCTGAGAATAGACGCTCCTCAATAGTGACAACAACTTCCTTTTCAACCTTTGCGCCAAATTCAATCGCTATAACTGACGCTGTATCAAAGTCGATAACATCGTTTATGCCAGACATAATACCAAGCTTCATAAGCTTCTTTATGACCGAGGATGATGTTTCCTTTAGCCTTGACGCAAGCTCGCTTACTACGATTTCATCGGGTATGCTCACCTTGAGCTGCTGCTTTCTTGCACGCTCAAGCTCTAAGCGGCGCATCTTTTCTGCCTCGGTTTCTCGCTTGTGAGAAAACTGAGGTTTTCCGCGCTGTTGTGACTTCTGTTTAATCTTCTGCCTTTTACGGAAGTTATCCTTGCCTGTAACAGCAACAGGTGCAATCTTATCGTAATGCTCGTTATACTTATCAAGCTCAACATAGCTACCCCTTGTGTCAACATGCTTTACTACCTGCTCACCGCGCTGAACAACTTCGCCCTTGCTTTTATGGGAAGCCGGGGGCGCATTTGTTTTAAGGTTAGCAGGAATATTAGCTGCCGGCATTGGGCGCTTTGGCGCAATTGCCTGCTTAGGCTTGGAGAAATTCTGCTGAGGGCTTCTTTGCCCCTGCTGATTGCCTCTTGCAGGTGCTTGAGCAGCCCGAGGCGCTTGTGTTCCCTGAGGTGCTGGGCGTGCCACCCTTTCAGGCGCAGGCTTAATAACAGGCTTTGGAGCCTGTTTGCTTTCTTGATTTTCCTCCTTCTTAGGAGGTTCTACTTTTGCCTTTTCAGGCTGCTTTACCGGCTCTGGCGGCTTTACCTTTGGCTTGTCTTTCACAGTGGCAAAGTACTTATCAAAGCTTTTTACCTGATTATTTTGAGTGTAATGCTCAAAGATATAGTTAAGCTCCTCCTCTGTTAGAGCGGTGCTACTCTTTTTTGTGCCCTCAAACTGAGCTGCAGTAAGTAATTCCACAATTTCAGTTGTTTGAACATTTAAGTCCTTTGCTACTTCGTTTACCTTGTATTTTTGATTCATAGGCTAAAAATCCTCCTAAAACATTCCTGCGGTTGTCTATTTTAATGCTGTGCGCTCTATGCTACGCTTGAGCATATTGGCAAGCCCTTCATCGGTAACTCCGATTATTCCTACCCTCTTGCCTAATAAATTCTCTAGCTCATTCATTTGGGCAGGCAAGTGACTAATATCCATATTATGCTTGCTGCAGATAAATTGCATTTCTTTTAGGCTTTTTGGTGACAAATCCTCTGCTATAAGCACAAGGGCGACCTTTTTCTTTGGGTTTTTGCTTGCGACACCCTGTGCGACCGTATCAAAGCCCAATTCAAGCTTACCTGCTCTACGGCATAGGGCTAAAGTGCTAAGTACATTAGGTTGACTGCTCATTTTTAAGCTCCGCCTCCATTTGCTCATATACCTCATCGGGCATTTGGCATTCAAGGGCACGCTCAAAGCTTCTTTTTTTGCGTGCTGCCTTGAGGCATTCAAGCCTTTGGCATATATAAACGCCTCGTCCTGATTTTTTGCCCTTAATGTCGAGGGATATTTCCCCCTCCTTTGAACGAACGACTCTTATTAGCTCACGCTTTTCAAACATTACTCCGCATCCTGCGCATAGGCGCATTGGTGTTTTTCTTGTTTTATTCGCTGTGGACGTAGCAATCACCCCTTAATAAATTAGCGGAAGACTAACCGCTGAAATATCCGCTTTCAGGCTTAATATCAATCTTGTATCCTGTAAGTCTTGCGGCAAGCTTTGCGTTTTGACCCTTGTTGCCGATAGCAAGGGAAAGCTGATGGTCGGGTACGAGCACTATGCAAGCCCTTGAGCCGTCCTCAGCAAGCTCAACGCTTACAACGTCTGATGGCGCAAGCGCCTGCGCTATAAACTCCTTGGGGTCGTCACTATATCTGATAATATCAATCTTCTCGCCGCCAAGCTCATCGACAATTTTAGCAACTCGCTGACCGCGAGGACCAATGCATGCGCCTACGGGATCGACATTTTCGTCCTTGCTATAAACCGCCATTTTTGTGCGGGAGCCTGCCTCTCTAGAGATAGCTCGCACTTCAATTGTGCCGTCGTATATCTCGGGCACCTCAAGCTCGAATAAACGCTTTACCAAATCCCTGTTTGTGCGTGAAACTTTAAGGGTTGGTCGGCGGTCAGAAGTAAGTATACCGGAGACATAAACCTTGATAATGTCGCCCTCCTGCAAATCCTCGCCCGGCACCTGCTCACTTTTGAACAAGGGCACCTCGTTGCGATCAACGCTTAGGGTGATGTTCCCTGTGCGCGGCTCAACCTTAAGAACTGTTGCAGAAACAACTTCATTTTCAATATCCGCATATTTTTCAAGGAGCTGATTGCGCTCAACTTCCTTTATGCCTTGATTTATAACCTGCTTTGCATTTTGGGTTGCAATTCTGCCAAAGCGCTGTGTGTCAAGCTTAATCTCGCATATATTGCCAAGCTTTGAGTTCTTTTTAATTGTTTGCGCTTCTTCTAGGGTAATTTCATTTGCAGGGTCAAGAACCTCCTCGACGATGCTTTTGAGGATTGTGACTGCAAACTTCCCTGTTGAAGGATCAATGTCTAAATTGATGTTTTCACTGCCCGGATAATCCTTTTTGATGGCAATAAGTATTGCTGTCTTTATTTTTTCAACTAAAACAGAGGCGGAAATCCCTTTTTCCCTCTCTAGCACTTTAAGCGCATCAAAAAAATCGTTGCTCATCTGTATAACCATTCCTTTCGTAATGTGGAAAAATAATTTTATATATCGTCATCATTAAGGTTTACCTTTGCGCAGTCGCTGACCTTAAAGCTTATGATGCCACTTTCGGTTTCAAGCTCGAACTCTCCGCTTTTGTACTCACCTAGTATACCCGTAAAATCTCGCACATTATCAATAGGGCGTATAAGCTTTACTTTTATAGAGCTTCCTTTGCAGGCTTCAAAATGCTGTTCCCTATTAAGCTCCCTGCCAAGTCCTGTGGAGCATACCTCGACAATGTATTCCTGATCAATTGGGTCAACCTCATCTAAAAGCTTATTAAGTGGAGTGTTGACCGCCTCGCAGTCGGTGATGTTTATGCCCTCTTCTTTATCGAGGAAAACCCTAAGATACCAATGAGCGCCCTCTTTCTCAAAGCGCACATCCCATAATGTAAGATTAAGCTCATCTGTGATAGGCTTTACAAGCCCTGTGACAATTGCAACTACGTTGCCGACTTTTTTTGCCATTCTTTGTTTCCCCCGTAACATAAACGAAAGACCGGGAAATTCCCAGCCTTTCATTACACTCTTTCTACGGTGATATTATATCATAGCTTATTTAGAAATGCAAGGGCTTTTGCTTTAATATTTACGGTTTGTAATTTCAAAATACTCATTTTAGGATGTAAATACGCTTTTATACCTTCTTATTTTATGCTATACTATATAAAATATGTTCTAAAACAAGATATTAAGGTGATTAAATGGGCTTTTTTGAGTCGGTATATATGGTAGTAAGGCGTATTCCTAAGGGCAAAGTGGCAACCTACGGGCAAATTGCGGCGCTCTGCGGCGCACCGAGGTCTGCAAGGCAAGTAGGTTGGGCGCTGCACGCAAACCCCTACTTTGGGGATGTGCCATGCCATAGAGTAATAAACCGCAAGGGTGAGCTTTGCACGGGCTTTGCCTTTGGCGGACTGGATGCACAAAGGAAAATGCTTGAGGCGGAGGATGTGCAGATAAGCGATAATAATACCGTTTCCCTTGAGAAACACCTGTGGCATCCCGATATGCAAGAGACTTAAAATCTCTTGTTAAAAAGTTGTTGAAAATACCCGTCGAAGGTGATATACTAAAGGTTAATCGCAAGAAAATAAAAGGAAAGGAAGATAGTATATGATAAATGTAACGTTAAAGGACGGCGTCGTCAAGCAGTTTGAGGGCGATACTACCGTACTTGAGGTGACAAAGGGCATCGGAGCAGGGCTTTTTAAGGCTGCCTGCTGCGCAAAAATAGATGGGGAGCTTTGTGATTTGCGAACTGCTATCACTAAGGATTGTGAGCTTGAAATTATCACCTTTGATGATATTGCAGGTAAAAAAGCATTCTGGCATACCGCATCTCATGTGCTTGCACAAGCTGTTAAGCATTTGTACCCAAAAGCAAAGCTTGCAACAGGCCCCGCTATTGATAGTGGCTTTTTCTATGACTTTGACGTGGAAACACCTTTTACAGCGGAGGATTTAGCAAAAATTGAAGCAGAGATGAAGTCCATTATAAAGACAGGACTTATCCTTGAGCGCTTTGAGCTTTCTCCTGATGAGGCTATTAAGCTAATGGAGGAAAACGCCGAGCCTTATAAGGTTGAGCTTATCCGTGAGCACGCTGGAAAAGGCGAGGCTATAAGCTTCTATAAGCAGGGGGACTTTGTTGACCTTTGCGCAGGCCCGCATTTATATAATACCCAGCCTTTGAAAGCTATTAAGCTTACCCAGTGCACAGGCGCATATTGGCGTGGTGACGCAAATAACCGCCAGCTTTGCCGTGTCTACGGAATTGCATTCCCCAAGCAAGCACAGCTTGATGAGCATATCGAAAGGCTTGAGGAAGCTAAGCGCCGTGACCACCGCAAGCTCGGACGTGAGCTTGACTTGTTCGATATCTACGAGGAAGGCCCAGGATTCCCATTCTTTTTACCAAAGGGTATAATTTTGCGCAATGAGCTTGAGCGCTTTTGGCGCGAGGAGCACGATAAGGATGGCTATGAGGAAATCCGCACTCCTATCATGCTCAATGAGCAGCTTTGGCATACCTCAGGTCACTATGACCATTATAAAGACAATATGTACTTCACAAATATTGACGACGTTCCCTTTGCACTAAAGCCGATGAACTGCCCGGGCGGAATGCTTGCGTATAAGCGCAAACCGCATTCCTACAAGGAACTACCTATCCGCAGTGCTGAAATGGGACTTGTTCACCGCCATGAGCTTTCGGGCGCATTGCATGGTTTAATGCGTGTGCGCTGCTTTACGCAGGACGATGCTCATATCTTTATGACACCCGATCAGGTGGAGGGCGAAATTATCGGCGTAATGGAGCTTATTGACCGTCTTTACAAGGTATTTGGGTTTAAGTATACAGTTGAGCTTTCAACAAAGCCCGAAAATTCAATGGGCTCAGACGCTGATTGGGAGCTTGCAACAAATGCCCTTGCTGCGGCGCTAAAGCGCTTGGGCACAGAATATAAAGTCAACGAGGGCGACGGCGCATTCTACGGCCCTAAAATTGACTTCCATCTTGAGGATTCCATCGGCCGCACATGGCAATGCGGCACTATTCAGCTTGACTTCCAAATGCCGGAGTTATTTGAGCTTACCTATACCGGCGATGACGGCGAAAAGCATCGTCCTATTATGCTTCACCGTGCGGCATTCGGCAGTATTGAGCGCTTTATTGCAATTTTGACAGAGAACTTTGCAGGCGCATTCCCAACATGGCTTGCTCCTGTTCAGGTGCGCATTTTGCCGATAGCTGACCGCCATAATGAGTATGCGCAAACTGTCCTTGACAGCTTAAAGGCGGCAGGTGTTCGTGTTGAAATGGATACAAGAAGCGAAAAAGTCGGCTTTAAGATTCGTGAGGCACAGGTTGAGAAGATTCCTTATATGCTTGTAATCGGCGATAAGGAGATTGAGGACAATGTTGTTTCCCTTCGCTCACGAGGAAAAGGCGATTTAGGCGCAGTTTCCACTGCAGATTTTGTCGCTCAAATCACCGAGGAAATCGCAACAAGGTCACTATAAGGTGAGCGATTTACTCTTTTCAATTAACGTTGTGCTCCCGGTGTTTTTGCTTGTGATTTTAGGCTTTATCCTGCGTAGGATTGGCATTTTCACCGATGCATTTTTGGCTACTGCAAATAAGTTTTGCTTTCTTGTGCCTTTTTCGGCGCTGATGTTTTATAACATTTACTCCACTGATTGGAGTAATGTTTCTGGCGGCAAGCTTGCGCTTTTTGCCGCGATTGGGATATTGCTGTCGGTAGGAATACTGCTTGTGATAGTGCCTCTTGCGGTTAAGGACAATGCAAGGCGAAGTGTTATCATTCAGGGCATTTTTCGAGGAAACTATCTGCTGTTTGGAATTCCCCTTACCATCAACCTTTTCGGCGGTATCACAGGGGCGGCAAGCGTCCTAGTTGCGGTTTCAATTCCAATGTTTAATGTTCTTGCGGTGACTGTGCTGACTATATTTGCTCCAAACAGTGAGAATAAGCGGTTGAATGTACTTGGCATATTGCGTGGGATTGTGACAAATCCGTTGATAATCGGCTGCCTTGTGGGTGCGGTGTTTGTACTGCTTCAAATCAAGCTGCCTAACGCTTTACTTGCGGCTGTGGAGGATGTGTCCTCCATTGCTACTCCCCTTGCGCTTTTGGTGCTGGGTGGGCAGTTTCAAGTTACGTCCCTTAAAAGAAATGCTTTTGCTCTAAGTGCAGTGAATATTGCAAGACTTATGATTTTACCAGCTGTGATGATTGGTTGTGCTGTGTTAATTGGGTTTCGTGGTGAGGAGCTTGGAGCGATTGCGGTGCTTTTTTCTGCGCCAACTGCTGTATCGAGCCAAATCATGGCGTACAACATGAAAGCGGATGCGGAGCTTGCCGGGCAAGTTGTTGTTACCACCACTGCACTTTCATCGGTGACGATATTTTTGATTATTTTTGTGCTTAAAAGCACAGGTTTAATATAGCTTTAGGAGGTTATTTATGTCAAAGCTTGCAAGCTATAAAGCGGACTTCATTCGCTTTATGTGCGACTGCGGAGTGCTCCGCTTTGGTGAGTTTACGCTGAAATCCGGGCGAGTTGCGCCCTACTTTATCAATACCGGCAACTATCGCACAGGTTTACAAATAGTGCGTCTGGGTGAGTTCTATGCTACCTGTATGGAAGAAAATAAAGTGGAGGCAGATGTGCTTTTCGGCCCTGCTTATAAGGGCATCCCACTTGCTGTTGCGTGCGCAGGTGCGCTTAGCACTAAGTATGCAAAGGACTTAGGCTATTGCTTTAACCGCAAAGAGGCAAAGGATCATGGCGAGGGCGGTGTTATTGTCGGGCATCAGCTTGCGGACGGGGATAGGGTTGCTATAATCGA
The DNA here is from genome assembly GCA_964560565.1 of uncultured Oscillospiraceae bacterium. Taxonomy (GTDB): domain Bacteria; phylum Bacillota; class Clostridia; order Oscillospirales; family Ruminococcaceae; genus CAZLMF01. The sequence continues at coordinate 493 of CAZLMF010000009.1, read as the reverse complement.
GGACGTTATTACTGCTGGCACTGCAATACGAGAGTGCTTGCCTGTTTTAAATGGTGCGGCAAAGCTAAAGATTGCAGGACTTGTTATATCTTGCGACCGCATGGAGCGGGGAAAGGGCGAACGCTCCGCCGTCCAAGAAGTACAGGAGGATTTGGGTATCCCCGTTTACTCAATTGTCACTGTTAAGGACATTATCGAGGCTATCAAAGAAGGCATAATCCCCTACGGTGAGTACCTTGAGGGTATGCTGGAATACCGTGAAAGCTACGGAATATAGTTTTTCATAAGATTAAAACAGGAGGCAAATGCCTCCTGTTTTTTACCGCTTAAATTTAATAGCCCATATCTTTTAGAATAGATGACAGCACACGCAAGCGTTCACCTATTTGCTCGTCATTATCGCTTAGCGCTTGATGGAATAAGCGAATATCCTCATCGATTTTCTCGTTATCAGTGCAAACTGCAACAGTCATTGCGTCACCCTGAAGTCCTA